>NZ_CAWNTB010000109.1:0-40391 GCF_963877065.1 Vibrio sp. V01_P9A10T6 | reverse complement strand
CGCTTCCACATTCTTCCAGGTTCTTGTAATACACGATATAACCATTCCAACCCAGACTTTTGCATCCATGAGGGTGCACGAGAAACATGACCTGCGACAACATCAAATGTTCCCCCTACCCCCATCACAAATAACACACCCAACTGCTCTTGCCAGCGGTTGATAAAGTTCTCTTTTTTCGGTGATGTGATCGCAACAAACAGAAGTTTTGCACCTGACTGACGGATCTTTTCAACTATCGCGTGTTCATCATCCCAAAAATAGCCATGGTGATAACCCGCAATCACTAATTGTGGATGCTTTGCCTGCATGGCCGCAGCCGTTTTTTCAACAATCTCCGACTTTGCGCCTAGGTAGAACACTGGCATTTGTTCTTGTGCAGCCATCGCATTGAGCTCTAGAAACAAGTCAACACCCGCCACTCGTTCCGGCACTTGGTGACCTAAAAAGCGCGCGCCCCAAACCACACCCATACCATCGATATTGATAATGTCACACTCGGTCACGGACTGAGCCAATTCAGAATCCTTACGCATATTGACTAACTTAGCAACATTGACGACCACATGCTGGGTAAACTCTTGTCGCAAAATGCGATCGCGGATCAGAGCAACAGTTTCACTCATCGAAGCCACATCCATTGGGCTACCAAGAAAATTAATGCGTTTCAATCGGTTATTCCTCATTGGTAATTCTTAAATAAAAACGGAATGAAAAGTACATCCACGCCTGTGTCCAGCGCGCGTAGTGAATTCGATTAACCCAACGTTTGTTACGTTGATAAACAAACTGATCCCGCTCGGGCATGTACAGCGTTTGAATAGCACGCTGAATGACGCGTTTAACCAAAACAACATCACTCTCCTCACCTCCAACACTGAGTAAGGTAATAATTGCCTGTGATACTGAATGCGGATCCAGTGGATAAGGATTGTTGTGGTAATATTTCGCTGTTCCATCGGCTTCAAATAGATGCTGCTTGTAAAAATAAAAACCGCGTGCAATCACCTCATCAAATTCCTTTGTCGCTAAAGTAGTTCGTATGAGATGTAGCGCTTCTAAGTTGTAGCCCGTATGAAATCCGTCAATAAACACATGATGATGACGAGTACCATAGGCCCAGCTGCCATCGGCAGCTTGAGCTTGAGCACTATTACGCGCAATGCGTAATGCCAACTCAGTGTAGTCTGGGCGAGACGTTTCTCGACCGACCACGGCCAGCCAAGCTGCCGCCCACAAACTGGCGTTGTGCACAAACGCCGTTTCCCCGGGGATATACGCAAAAAACTCCCCGCTCTCATTTTGAGTCAATAAATGGCCAGCAATAAAATCACCACTGCGCAGCGCCAACTCGACCCAGTCAGCTCGCCCCGTCAGTTGCCCCAATTGGTGTAAGGCACGGCTGACATAGACTGTCGTGATCACATTTGGCTTCCCCTTAGGAACAAAGAATGCACGCGCTTTCCAATCAAAATGATACCCCCAACAGGCACCATGCCAGATTTGCTCATCACAACGCTGAGCCACTAGCCACAGCGCAAGTTGCTCCGCTTCTGTGAGCAAAGCGGGATCTTTTGTCACTTGATACTCTTCGATTAATCCGAGAATAAACAGAGCCACGCCTTTAGGGTTTCGTGCTTTGGGCACACCTAGCCATGGCCGAAGATTAAGGGGAGAGCGTTTGAACAACTGGATCCATGCTAAGCCAAAAGTCGAGTCTTTGCTTATCGGCAAGCGCTTGAACCAGCTTGAATTGAGTCCATCAAAAGGGTCATATCCAGCGAATTGTTCTGTACGAGCTTTATTCAATAAACATTGGCTAATGTCAGCTACAGTCGTCGATTTCATGATTTTAATAGCTCATCGTAGAGTGTTTGTAGACGCGGGATCACCGCCTGCAAAGAGAAGTTTTCGGCAAACTTTTGTTTAGCGGCCGTAGCAATACGTCGATTTTCCGCACGTTGCTCAATCAAATCTCCTAGTGCTTGCGCTAAAGCGACCACATCGCCAGCCTCAATTAAACGCCCTTCTTCACCATTACTAATTGCATCAGGAATCCCGCCCGCTCGGCTTGCTACCACAGGAATGCCTGCCGACATGGCTTCTATCACTCCCATTGGAAAGCCTTCGTTATAGCTGGGTAAGCAATAAATATCCGTTTGAGTCAATAAGTTGGTCTTCGCCTCACCAGCAATCCAGCCTAAACAGTACACAGAGTCAGCGAGCCCCATTTTATTAGCCATAGCTTGATAAATTTCAATATCGCCATCGCCAGCGAGATAAAGCTGCGCCTCAGGACAACGCTGTTTGACTAACGCAAAAGCTTGAATCAGGTCACCCACACCTTTGCGCGTGCCTAAACGACCAAGGAAGGCAATACGACCTGGTTGAGCAAGATGGCGATCTAAAGCCAAACTGGGTACAGCGTTATACAGCACAGAAACACCTTGTGTTCGTCCTATCACCTCTTGTAGCCATGTCAGCCATTGAGTGGATAGTACCAGTACATGATCAGCTAGAGCAAAAGTACGTCGAATGTGAGTTTGCTGATCCACATTGCACTCATCTCGATAGAAATCACGAAACTCAGCACCATGCAAATGCAAAATAACCTTACCTTTCAAAATATTAACCAGGCGCACAATCACAGATTTACGTCGATAGCTACCTCGTGATGACATGTGAATATGCACAAGGCCAACTCGGTAACGTACAAAGCAGTACAACAATTGGCAGAGAGCCAGCATAAAGCGTAATGTCATTCGCCATTTCTGTCCGTGGTCTAAACTTGAGTGTGAAGCAATCAACTTGATTTGGTTTTCCTCTAAAAAACCGCAATCAGCGTACGTTGAAACCACAGTTGCCACGCCACCTTGACCTTTCAGGTCAGTGGCGACCATTAGATTAATCGCTTTTCTCACAACACATCCTTGATAGTACAGATAGCTTGTCGAATCTTACCATTCCCGGTACGCTCAAGCGCTGCCACCATTTCTATGGTGACAATTAACGAGCTTCCTAAGCGAGCTTGAGTATTACCGATTAACTTTTGTTGCTGCTCTTCATTAAATTGCTCAGCATCCGCCACCACTTTAACCACAATCTGTTCACGTTCACTCTGAACAAATTGGCATGCTATAATCCCAGTGACACCTTTAGGTATATGGTTCAGGATATGCACTTTTTGACCATCTTCGCCGACGAGATAATCACCAACACGTCCCTTAATATGTTCAATTATTGGGTAGAATCTCCCACATGGACACTGCTTCTCGTCAGACAATACGACATGGTCACCAGTTTTGTACCTGACTAGAGGAAAGTAGCTATTATTGAAATTAGTGCCAACAATTTCATGAGTACCATTTCCCGCATCTAAAAATTCAACATGTGAGTAATCGGTGAGAACGTGATAACGACCATGCTCACAATTAGCAATTGCAGCAACCCTTTCAAATAGGCCATACCAATCAAACACTTTGCAGCCAAAGCGCGTCTCAATAACTTGGCGATCTTCTGCAGACAAAGACTCTGATGAAGTGATAATGGATTTGAGCTTCGCCGGATAATAACTTTGGTTAGCCTCTAAATAGCGGGCTAAAGTAGCAATCGAAGAAGGATATGCTTGAATCACTTCAACTCCAAAATCGACCATAGCTTGCAGATAACTAGGTATCGTTTGCGATGTAAGATGGAAAGATGAAAGCACTATCATCTGTTCAAACCAGGAGTAGCGCCAAAACGACCCTTGTTTTTGACTCAATGGCACCACCATATCGCCACGGATCCACGCTCGTTTATCACCTTTACGATACCCCGCCCAAGCCAACTGTCTTTCGACAAAGGCTTGCTCACGAATAACTGAATTCATGTCTTGCAAAATAGTCAGAGGCGTGCCGGTTGTACCACTTGTAGCCCCTTTCACTACCACAGAAGGTTTGTTCTGCGAGATAAACTGCTCGTGGTCATGACGCAATACCGCTTTATCCAGATATGGAAAAGCCTCAAGCTCAAGATTGAGTAAGTCTAAATTCTGATAAAACGGTACATGATTACGAGCATTAGCTAAGGTGTTTTGAAGCTTATCTTGTTGGTAATCGCCTAAATGGGTGCGCGAAAACTCATTAGCCTGGATCTCTTTTAGAACGGCGCGCATCTCGCCGTTTTCTCTGACCATCTTACGTGAAAGCGCCCGCACAGAAAGCATTACATTTTGCAGCCAGATTGGTGCTTTAACATAAAGTGAACTTGTAAACATCAGTAAAAGTCCTTGGGATTAATATTTGTTTTGATCACTTTGGCGGGCATTCCGACCACAACGCTGTAAGGGGGGACATCTTCAAGTACCACAGCATTCGCACCAATCACGGCTCCATCACCGACTCGAACATCACCCAGTACTTTTGCCCCAGTGGCGATATAGACGTAATTACCGATCACTGGAACATTATGTGAACGAGAACGGCCACCAATAGTTACATTACTTCCAATCACACACTCTTTGCCGATTACACAGCGCTTATGAATTACAACCGCAATTCCTCCATAGCCAAAGACAGTCCCCTTACCAATTTCAGACTGACTATAGACCGCACAGTTATGAACCAAACGAATCAAACTATTACAAACCTGAGGCAATAGCGGTATGCGGCGCTTATAGAAGAAATGGCCAACACAATACAACCACATTTCTTATCTCCTAATAACTCTTGTTCGCCAACGAGCGATCAGATGAACGATAACGACAGACTAAAGCCACAACTAATAACATTAGTGCGGGGGTCTTCACCGTTAGTGCATTGTTAGTCAGTGATATCAACATAAAACTGAGTAAAGCAACTTGAGCAGGAAATTCTTGTCGGTAAATCAAGCGCACTGGAACAGTGTAAGTTGCCAGTAATAAACCGATCCCCCCCAGTAAGCCAAAGTTTAGAACCCATCCAATCAAATAGTTTTCCACGACATTGATCCCGATATAAAAGGCGATATCACTAAGTAATCCATGAGATGCGCCAAATACCCACTCCGAAGGTGAAAGCTGTTCAAGCAAAATAAAAACATCGAATCGAGCTTCGGCACTTTTGTCGATGTACAACTTAGACAGTATTCGCTCGCCTATAGGAGTTAACACTAAGGTCAAAATAACGGCAATCACAGAGAAATAGACCAAGGCCTGCAGATAAGCGAATTTCAACTTGTGGTAACGAACGCCTTGGCCTAAAAAGTCACGTAATTTGGGCAACAACATCAGAAAATTCCCCAATAGGAAAATCCCCAACGCAGCTCGCCCACCAAAAGCAAACAGGGCTAGCACGATAACAGAGACATACAAAGCCACCGGAATTCGTGTATAACGCATCACAATCGGCGTTAATGACGCCGTAATGAGAGCATTGTTCAGTGGATGAGCCAAAAATGCGGTCGAACGGAAAGTTGAAAAACTTCCAATCTCTACAGCCACAATACTCTGTGCCAATATAAGCTCAATAATAGCAATACAAGCATTAAGAAATAAAAGATAACCGAGCAAGGCTAGTAATCGTCCTTTAGCAGCATCGGACAAACCGTACACAATAGGAACCACAACCAAAGGGATAAAAATCGTATCAATAAGATAAGCGAGTCCCGACGTACCGAATCGCATAAAGCCGTATAAAATAACGGCCAGCATCGATACCATGGCCAGCCACCATGCTTTTTTAAGCTCATTCAAAGGATTAATAAGATTAAAAAGCCCTACCCGTAATATCAACAGAGCAAAAATTCCTATAGTCAAATAGGAATAGACATGAATTTTGAGTATGGGGCTCCCGCCTTCTGAAACGTACTGAATGCCCATATTTTCGAGTAAAAAAGCCCCCAGCAGAAACGCACCGAGGACAATCAGAATCACCCATCGAATGAGATTACGTTCGCTCAATTGGGCCTCCAGATTGAGAATAAACGTTGACGTGCATTAAAAGCATTCGTGCACCACAAACAGATGCCATAAAACAACAATGATGAGGTGACATAAAAGGCTAGAGCGAATAATGAATGGATCGCCAGTGGACACTGTTTCACTGCGTATAAGTAGCCGCCCATCAGAAGTGAAGAAATGATCACTTTGACGCCATCAATGCCAATAGCGTAACGATACCCCGATCTCCATGAGCTGATAAAAGAGAGTATTGCGACTAAGCCACTCACTATAAGCAAGGTGATAGCCGCACCAAACATGCCAAATTTATTGAGCATAAAAGGTAGTAGGAAAATGCTCGCTACTAAGCCCGAGAGAGAAACCCATAGGAGCTTGCGAGTCTGTAATAGAAACTGCAAACCATGATCAAGGTAATGACCTTTAAAATTAATCAGATAAACAGCGATCGCTAACACCCAGAATAGTCCGGTAGAACTACTGAGATATTGCTCACCCAAAAAGAGCCTAATGATTTCTTCTTGTAATATGCCAAGTCCAAGTAGAGCCGGAAAAGTAAGGGTAACCAATAAATGCAGATAGGTTTTATGCTGACTCACAAGGGTGGTTTTATCTTCCGCATGCTTGGCCAAATTAGGATAGAGAGGCATAGCAATTACCATGAAAACTAAGCCCAGCACTCCCATTAATAAGTTGGCTTGCGCAGCATAGATACCCGTTTCGTTCATCCCAACGAAATGGGCAATAAATAAACGATCGACTCTTCCCCCTAATACGCCAATTCCTCCCGCTAACATGATCGGAATACCGTAAGTAAGCAGACGCTTTAACGTAGCAATATGCCATTCAGGCCGTCTAGGAAAACCCAGACCTAAAGCTCCAATACCAAAGCTCAAGGTTAAAGCAAACAACGCAGACTCAATAGTAGCCGCCCAAGAGAGCGAAAGGATGGAGAGCACTACCGCAGAAATTGACTGCAATACGGTCGCTTGACGATAAGCGCTCAATCGCTCATTTAAGCGACTCAATTCTAACTGGTATTGAAATATCGATTTAACCGACAGTAAAGCACCCAGTATCAATAATCGTTCCCAATTCAATTGCTGATAAATGAATAAAGTTGCGGCGATAACAATAAAGCCAAGCAAAGATCCGATAATAACCAGCAGTGAAATGGTTTGAACGAGTTGGACTTGCTCCCGATCCGAATACCCGGGGTAGAGACGTAACATCGACGTGTTGAGCCACTGAGTACTAAAAGCACGCACGAGTTCGAGAACCACCATAGCCACCGCTAACACACCATAATTTTCTGGTGTAAGGAAACGGGTTTGTACGGCGATTAGCATAAAAACGCTCAAAGCAGCAAAAACCTGCACAGGGGCATATCTGAGTAGGCTAGCAATCAACTCAGCACCTCTCGATAAAGATTCTGGTAATGTTCAATCACATTTTCTGCTGTAAACTGATCGCGTAAATAAGCTTGAATCGCTTGAGTATCGGCCATTTTGATCTCATTCATTCGCTTTGCAATCTCCGCTTCCTCGCCATCTCGCATGAAAAAAAAAAAAAAAAAAAAAAAAAAAAAACCCCCAACTTAGCAAACGTTGCTTGTCGCTCACCTAAAATCCCTACAGGAGTTGTAACCAACGGTAATCCTGCTGCCAACATTTCTAGCGGCGCTAAACCAAATGTTTCTTGAGCGGAAGTGAATATGCCTACATCAGCAAGCTGATATTGTTGGACAATTTCTTTTTGATTAAGCTTGCCAAGAAAATGCACATTTTGTTCAAGTCCATAATCTTGGACTAACTGTTGCAACTCCATGGAATACACGTGATCCACCTTGGGACCAATGATACATAAAGTGGCCAATTGACCGAGTTTTTTCAGCTCTCGTAATAATGAAATTGCTAATTCAATCCTTTTATGACGAGAAATAAGCGCACAAGTTACGAAGTGAATCGAAGATCCTGAAAAGGTATGAGAAGGCTGAATAAAGTATTCCTGATTCACCGGATTACCTATCACCCGAATCGGCTTGGCCGTTTCGGGTTTCAGTGCCTGATGTAAAACTTCACCGACACACGTATAGGCATCCACAGAAAAGTCGCTCGCCCAAGGAATTATTTGCTCATAAACAAAATCATTGAGTTTTGAAACAGGCTTACGCCCAATTTTTCGGTAGGAATGTAACGTCAAAACATTACGGGTTTTATACCCAATTCCAATCATCCAACTATTTAAATGAGCATGAACAAGGTCCGGCTGAAAAAACCTCAACTGCTCTTGGATACGTAACCAGGTAGATAATAGACTGGGCAGAGGTAGTCCAAATCGCTTTTCACGCAGCTGGCAAACCACAACTTCCACATTCTTTGATAGCTGGATAATCTCGCCTGAAGAAGAGTGATTATTGAGCGGATCAAACGCTAAAACCCGATAATGATATGGGCGCTCTTGATCAGCAAGTTGACGTACCAACATTTGACATACTGAATCCACGCCACCTATATTTTCTTCTCCCCAGTTCAGGGTTGAAATAGGCATGATCAGTAACACTTTTTTCATCAGTTCGATTCCATCTTCATCAATGAACAAAACGTTTAACCCCGACCACTTTTCTCTAGTAGTCAGAGTTGTGTAAACATTAGTCTTTATTTTTTGAGCGCAAGATTAGGTGAACTCAAGCAACCACACCACGAGTATCAATCACGACTTTCTTGGCAAACTCCGTTTTATCTGCTTCTTTAAAATCTCGGTGATCAACCAGCACCACAACGATATTGGCTAACTCTAAAGCACGCTCTAGCGAGACTAGCTCAACATCATGTTCTGTTAACTTACCCGGTAATTGGTGGATATTTGGCTCTACCGCTAGAATTTGTCCAATATTGTCTTGTGCTAAATGCAAAGTGATGTCTAAAGCTGGGCTTTCACGTAAATCATCAATATCGGCTTTAAATGCCAAACCTAAGCATGCAATAACAGGCTTTTTGAACTGATCTGCGGCTTGTTTTACCTGATCAACGACCCAGTGTGGTTTACCATCATTAACATGACGAGCAGCAGCAATCAGTTTTGCTTCTTCTGGGCAGCTGTTAACAATAAACCAAGGGTCAACTGCAATACAGTGCCCGCCAACACCTGGTCCTGGGTTTAATATGTTGACCCGAGGGTGGCGGTTGGCCAATTTAATTAATTCCCAAACATTGATTTTTAATTTCTCACAAATAAGAGAAAGTTCGTTCGCGAATGCAATATTGACGTCGCGAAAGGAGTTTTCTGTTAATTTCGCCATCTCCGCCGTACGAGAGTTGCTGATGATGCATTCGCCTTTAACAAAGGTTTTATACAGAGCCATCGCCTTCTCGCTACACGATTTGCTCATACCACCAATCACTCGGTCATTGCTGACCAATTCTTGTAGTACATAACCCGGTAAAACTCGCTCTGGGCAATGCGCTACCTTAATGTCAGCCGTGTCACCTTTATGCTGTGGGAAAGTTAAATCAGGACGAGCCTCTGCTAGCCATGCGGAAAGCTTTTCTGTCGCACCGACTGGGGAAGTACTTTCCAACACTACCAAGTTGCCTTTTTCCAGAACTGGCGCAATCGCTTTGGCCGCGGCTTCTATATAGCTAAGATCAGGCTCGTGATTATCACCTTTAAATGGTGTGGGTACCGCCACTAAGAAAGCATCAGCTGATTCAGCTGTCACAGTTGCTTTTAGTTTGCCAGTCATCACTGCACTTCGAACTACGATATCTAAATCCGGCTCGACAATGTGAATTTCACCTTTGTTGATTGTATCGACAGCGTGTTGATTGACATCTACGCCAATCACTTCAATACCACGCGAAGCAATAACGGCAGCCGTTGGCAAGCCGATATACCCTAAACCAATCACAGAAACTTTATTAAACATCTTATTTTCCTTAAATCTTATCTTGCTAGAATGTCGGCGATACGTTGACAGGCTTTGCCATCACCGTATGGATTATGTGCTTGACTCATGAGTTGGTAAGCGCGCTCATCACTAAGCAACTGGTCTAACTCTTCACAAATCAGTTGTGTGTTAGTCCCAACCAGCTTGACCGTACCCGCGCTTACCGCTTCAGGTCGTTCGGTGGTGTCTCTCATCACTAATACAGGCTTCCCTAGCGACGGTGCCTCTTCTTGAATACCACCGGAATCGGTTAAAATGATGTGTGCTCTGTCCATCAAATAGACAAAGGGCAAATACTGTTGTGGATCCACTAAGAAAATGTTTTCAATGCCTTTTAAAAGACGATTGACGGGCTCTTGAACATTCGGATTAAGATGTACCGGATAAAGAATTTGACAGTCAGGGTGGCGCTTTGCTGTGATGGATAAGGCTTCACAAATACGCTCAAATCCATCACCAAAACTTTCACGACGGTGGCCTGTAACAAGAATGAGTTTTTTATTGTTATCAAGCATCGGAAACTGGTGTGCCAGCGTAGCATTGAGATCTTGCTCGTTATGAATCTTGTTACGGATCATAAACAAGGCGTCAATGACGGTATTCCCAGTAATATGGATGTTCTCGAGGCAATATTTTCATCCAATAAATTTTGTTGAGATGTTGCCGTTGGTGCGAAATGGTAGTGAGTCAATGCACCCGTAAGCTTGCGGTTCGCTTCTTCAGGCCAAGGGGAATAAATATTGCCGGTGCGTAATCCAGCCTCAACGTGGCCGACTGCAATTTGCTGATAATAACAAGCAAGTGAAGTCGCAAACGTTGTAGCGGTATCGCCATGAACTAAGACAATGTTTGGTTGAAAGTCTTTTAGAACCGTTTCCATACCGTTCAAGATTTTAGTCGTTACTGTCGTCAGTGTTTGCCCTGGTTCCATGATATTAAGATCAAAATCAGGCACCACTTCAAACAACTCTAAAACCTGGTCAAGCATTTCCCTGTGCTGGCCAGTGACGCATACTTTTGTGTCGAAGCGGTTATCTTGTTTAAGCTGATGAACTAGAGGCGCCATTTTAATTGCTTCAGGTCGTGTACCAAACGCAATGAGTATTTTTTTCACTTTATTTATTTCCTTGGGCTAAACTAAACGACTGTTAAGAACAAACTGTTCAACGCTATTTCTTCAAAAAGTAGATAAAAATGGTGAATAGCAACGGTTAAATACGCTACCGCCACTAGATGTCGCCTCTAGAATGCGCATTTTCTTCACATTTTTTTGCTTTATGTATATAAGAGAAAACTTATTAACCACCCACATTTAATCACCTACCTACAAACTATGAGTAGAAATTAATTGCCAAACTGTTGCTTTGTTTTTTGGGGTGGGTAATCAAAAAGTCATATAAAACTTTCTATGTGTTACACACAAAGTTTCATTGCACTTTCCTTTAATTGATATTGTTTAGATATATGTTCGATGATCCCTTGGGCCCCGCTCTCTATCAGTTCCAAAACCCGTTCAAACATATGAATATTTCCTTTGTAAGGATCAGGGACTTCCGTGACACCGATGTGACTATGCGATAGAAACAGTGAAAGTTTCTCTTTATGTTTAGCAGGACAAATGTCAATCAGATCCGCTAAGTTGGCTTTATCTAAGGCAAAAATAAGATCAAATTTTTCGAAATCCTCAGAACAAACCTGCCTTGCTCTTAAATTTGACATTGAATAGCCACGCTGCTCAGCGACAGATATTGCTTTGGGATCTGGTTTTCGGCCCACTTGATAATTCACAGTACCAGCGCTTTCAACAAATAAATTAATTCCATGTTGTTGCGCTTTTTGGCTCAAAACAGCTTCAGAAAGCGGTGAACGGCATATATTTCCCATGCATACGATGAGGATAGAGAGTTTTTTATTTTCCATGGCCATTACTGATGCATTCACTTCATTTTGTCTCTGTATTAAAGAGGTGGATAGAGTATCGCAAGGCGCATTGCAATGGGTGTCTCAAAATTGAGTCTATCTATAATTAATACCTAAGATTTAAATAGGAAAAATGAACTGGCTATTTTGATGGATTATCGAAAATGGCATTAACCATTTGATATCTCGCTTGTATGTTCAAATAACTTGATGTGATAAGCCGGCCGCATGTGATTTCATCTAATGGGGATAGATAACGGTGAATGGAATAGGTGTGAACGGTGAACAAAGAAGAGCCTGCAGGGCGCAGGCTCTTGATACGTTAATCAGTGAACACTTCTGGTTTTAACATCATGCAGCAGTTCTTGATTAAGTTCAGCTTCAACATGACCTGGAGAGCGTGTTGATGCCGAGACCAAACGATACATAGCAGGGATAACAAACAGAGTGACTAAAGTGGCAAAACCCATACCGAAGAAAATCACCGTACCCACCGCAACTCGGCTTTCATAGCCTGCTCCTGTCGAGATAATTAATGGGATTGAACCTGCTAAAGTAGTAAAGGCGGTCATCATGATTGGCCGTAAGCGCCTTGCTGAAGCATCAATAATTGCTTTTTCAAACTCAACCCCCCGGTCACGCAGCTGGTTGGCAAATTCAACGATCAAAATGCCATTTTTGGTCACCATACCGATCAGCATAATCATCCCAATCTGGCTATAGATGTTGATACCTTGTCCCATAATTGATAGACCAAGAAAGCCGCCAAACACACCCATCGGCACCGTCAACATCACCACTAACGGGTTGATAAAACTTTCAAATTGGGCGGCTAGTACCAAATAAGCGACAAGCAGCGCTAACGCAAATACAATGGCTACGCTCGATTGGTTTTCTTTAAAATCTTTTGACTCACCTGAGTAACTAATGGAAATATCACTAGGTAGTGTTTCAATGGCTTTCTGATCCAGAAAATCAAGCGCTTCGCCCAACGTGTAACCAGCTGATAAATTTGCAGTAACCGTGATCGCCTTTTGCTTATTGTAATGAGACAAGCGGATTGATGATGCCACTTCTTCCACTTTCGCAAGTGCATCCAGTGTAACAAGCTCACCAGATGCGGTTCTCATGTAGATCTGGCTTAAATCGGAGGCGTTATTGAAGCTATTTTCGTCCCCACGGAGATAAACATCATACTCTTCGCCACGCTCAACAAAGCTGGTTTCACTCTTCCCGCCGAGCATCACTTCTAACGTATCTGAAATATCCGCGACACTGATCCCCAATTCCGCGGCACGCTGCCTATCAATCGTCACCACCAGTTCAGGTGTCTTTTCGGAATAATTGGTGTCAGCTCCTTCCATAAAGGGGGAATTTTCAGCTTCCGTTTTTAACAATTCGGCCCATTTTTTGAGTTCAGGATAGTCTGACCCACCTAACACAAACTGAACAGGCTCGTTAGAGCCACCACGAAAGCCGGGCATAAAGGGCATAACTCGTACATCGGGAATTCCCGTTAGCGTTTTTTTGACCTGCCCTAATGCTTGTTGAGCGGTGATGCTTCGTTCGTTCCAGTCATCCAAAATCATGATAACAAAACCCGTCTGATCACCCGCTTGCCCACCGAACGCGGGCGATTGAATACTAAACGACTTGAGAAAACCTTTGCCAACCAAGGGCATTAACCGCTGCTCAACAAGATCCATATTGGCCGACATCCGATTATAACTGGTCGCATCCGCTCCGCGCACAAAGGCAAAAATAACGCCGCGATCTTCTGAAGGCGTGAGCTGAGAAGGCACTTTCTGCATCAGAAAATAACTGCCACCAACGCATGCAAGGATGACGAGCGGTGCAGCCCATTTCCAACTGATAGCAAAACGTAAAGAGGATTTGTAACCCGCTTCTAAACGGCCAAAAACACGATCAACAAAACGATTAAAACGGTTTGGTTTGACATTGACCTTTAAAATCTTGCTACCGAGAACGGGCGTTAAAGTTAACGCTATTAGCGATGAAAAGAGAACCGACATGGCCAAAAGTACAGAGAACTCGGTGAACAACAGGCCGACCATACCGTCCATAAAAGAGATCGGTAAAAAGACCATCACTAATACCAATGTGGTGGCAATCACGGCAAAGCCGACTTCGCGCGTCCCTTTATAAGCCGCCAGCAGTGGCTTCTCTCCCTGTTCTATGTGATGAAATATATTTTCCACCACCACAATCGCATCATCAACAACCAAACCGATGGAAAGAATCAGCGCCATCAAGGTGATAAGGTTAATGGAGAATCCGAAATAGTAAGCGGCAATAAAAGAAGAGATCAATGATACTGGCACAGTAACGGCTGGGATTAGCGTTGCCCGAACTTGGCCGATAAAAATGTACAGTACCAAAATCACTAAACCACCCGTGATAAACAGTGTGCTATACACTTCCGAAATTGAGCGATCAATAAAAATGGTCGAGTCGTAGTCAATGGCCAAGCGCGTTCCTTTGGGTAGAAACTGCTGAATATTATCGACTTCTTGATGGACACGCTGCGCCACATCCAAGGGGTTAGCATCTGACTGTGGCACAATGCCCATGCTCACATTAACCACACCGTCGCTTTTGAAGGTTGAGTTTTCGTTCTCAGCGCCGATGAAGACATCCGCGACATCTTTTAAGTAAATCGGCGAATTATCACTTGCGCGCTTAACCACCAAATAGTCAAAATCTTGAGCCGTTTTGTACGCTCGGTCGGTACGCACCGACATTACTGTCGAATCGTTACGCACTTCCCCGCCCGGGCTTTCAATATTTTCACTGCGCAATGCACTTGATATATCAGAAGTCGTGACACCACGCCCAGCCATCAGATTCGGCTTGAGCTTGACATACATCACCTTATAAAGACCACCAGACACATCCACAGAACTGACGCCAGAGATTAAACTAAAGCGGTCAATCAAAGCTCGTTCGATATAATCGGTCAGTTGGGTTCGATCCATCTCTGAAGAACTGAGATTAATGTACAAAGAAGCTTCACCAGAGCCATTATTTTTGAATACGGTTGGATCATCTGCTTCATCGGGTAATGAGCGCTGCGCTCTCGCAACGGCGTCGCGGATATCGCTCACACCAGTATTGAGATCGTAACCCAGTTCAAATGTAACAGTAATCCGTGACATGCCATTACGCGTGGTGGATTCAATTTCATCAATCCCGCTAATGCCTGCCAGTTGATCTTCCAATACAGAAGTGATTTGGCTTTCAATGATGGTAGCTGAAGCCCCTGCATAGCGAGTACTGATTGAAACCACCGGGCTTTCAATATCGGGCATTTCCCGGACCGAAAGCTTAGAAAATGACACTAGACCAAAAACGCATAACAGTAAGCTTAATACCACCGCCGCCACAGGGCGCTTCACTGAAACATCGGATAACCACATTATTTGTCATCCTTTTGTATCGGCGAGCCATCCACATTGACTTCAGTAACGACAATGCCGTTTCTCATATTCACGATGCCTTGCACCACAATCTTATCGCCAATGGCTAAACCTTTATCAATCACCACTTGATTGTCGATCCGCGCGCCAAGCCAAACTTCCGTGCGTATTACTTTATTATTGCTATCAATCACATAGACATAGCGTTTAGTGCCTGAATATTCGAGTGCTTGAACGGGGATAATGGGCGCTTCAATCGCTGGGAAATTCAACTTAGTAGAAAGCAACATCCCGGGTTTTAGCTTGCCATCTTGGTTATCGAAATGAATACGGACACGCAAATTCAAGGTTTCACGGTTAATGCGAGAATCAATACCCACAACTTTGCCGGTAAACTCGTTTTTTGCCCAAGCATTACTCTTCGCCGTCACCGTCATACCTTTACTGATTAACGAAAGGTAACGCTCTGGCACTTGGATATCGAGTTGCATCACCGATAGGTCATCTAAAGTCAGCAATTCCGTCCCTGCACTGACCATTTTGCCCAAACTAAAATCAATAAAACCAACGGTGCCATTAAATGGCGCGCTAATGCGCAGATCGTTTAAATTTGCGTTTGCTGCATCTAAACGTGCTTGAGCAATATCAACACTCGCTTTTTGCGCATCGATTTCCGTTTGGGTAATGGCGTTCCGTTTGACCAAACGTTCAAACTCTTTCAACTTACGCTGTTCATCGTTCAAATAGGCTTGAGCCTCTGAAAGTGCGGCTTTGGCTTTATCATCATTAAGCTGAATTAAGAGCTGACCTTTCTTGACCTCTTGATTGGCTTTAATCGCAATATGGCTGACCTTTCCCGAAACTTCAGATGAGATCTCCACTGCTCGTTCAGCTTCTAATTTACCAATCAGTGAAAGAGACTGAGACACTTGATGAGTTGCCACACGCTCTGCGACCACCGCAACGGCTTGTGGTGCTTGCGCAGCGAACGCACTTAACGGTGTGGTAAGCAAGGTAACCAACATTAACGAAAGAATAGACGTGTTTTTCATAGTTTTTATTCAACAATAAATAGACTGATTGAATTGTAACTGCTTATACGACGCTCGAACGTCAAGGAGTGTAAATCTTATTAAATATCTGTAACGTGCGTCATAACTTAGCCTCCTCCGGCAGCTTTTTAGGCGTCACACACAGGCTATACCCAAACAACCTGAAGTTGCAGGTAGGCGGCAAGTAAATTCATCCCCATGAGCATAGATAAACTATGTGATTGGGGTGAGCGAACGTAGCCAACACCGCTGGAGCTTCAACTGGGAAGGGTATAAATAGAGCAAAACTATCCATTCCTCCCCCCTTTGCCCAAAAAGGCAGCATTCAATTCAAAATCATAAGAAAAAGGCTTTACAGAGAGAGCGAGTTTGCTATCATGCGCTCCGCACTTGAGCAATGCGTTGGGAAAACGTTGTTTAAGCATACTGTGAGCCAATAGTGTCGTTATAAACACTATAAATCACATTGTATGAAAACCCTCTGGAGGGGTTCCCGAGTGGCCAAAGGGAGCAGACTGTAAATCTGCCGGCTCCGCCTTCGATGGTTCGAATCCGTCCCCCTCCACCATATTCTCTCGCAAGAGAAACCTTGATTGATACGTTGGGAAAACATCATTCAAGCCTATTTTTAGAATAGGAAAATACCCGGAGGGGTTCCCGAGTGGCCAAAGGGAGCAGACTGTAAATCTGCCGGCTCCGCCTTCGATGGTTCGAATCCGTCCCCCTCCACCATATTCTCTCGTAAGAGAAACCTTGACTGATACGTTGGGAAAACATCATTCAAGCCTATTTTTAGAATAGGGAAATACCCGGAGGGGTTCCCGAGTGGCCAAAGGGAGCAGACTGTAAATCTGCCGGCTCCGCCTTCGATGGTTCGAATCCGTCCCCCTCCACCATATTTTCTCGATCGAGAACGATAAAAAGCCAGCTTTCGAGCTGGCTTTTTCGTTTCTTTACATCATAGCTCTATAAACTGACGTCACTAAGTAGTCTAGTTAACCCTCAATATACTGAAGTAGAGCGGTAACACAGCTTTGTGCATCACTGCAATTGATACTCTCTGGCAGTTCAGTCTGCAATAAAAACCCTTGTTCCAAAGAGTGGCAAGATGAACTTTCACTTAAACAAATCGGAACTCCTTGAGCAGAAAGGGCATTTAATAACAACAAAGCCGTTTGTATATTTCCCCCAGCATTGGCGGCAAAATGTAGCTCAAACTCAGCAGCGCTATTGAGTGAGGTCAGCGCATGCTCTAATTGAGTGTCCAATTCGGTTAAAGAAACCGAATCTAAATCACTAAAGCTCAGCATGCCTTGGTTCCTATCAGCATACTGCCAAGCAACGACATCAACCTGCTGCATATAGGCTCGCTGCATGCTTTGCGCGGCCGCCTGAATGATCACCTGCATTTGGTCACTGTTGCTTCTTCCACCACTGTCTTTGACTGATAATTCAAAAACATACGTGCCAGCAATCGTAGGATAAAACGCCGTTGCTTTCAGAGAATCTGCATTGATCAAGGTAAGCGATTGAGGCCCAGAAACTTGACGCCAAGACTTCGTTTTAATTTCATATATTGATAACTCAGATTTCGCCGTTCCGCTCAACGTAATACTATTTACTGGCAGTATTAGCATCTGATCAGCACCAGCATTAACCGTAGGCTTAGTCAGCTTATCCGCATCTTTCAAATCATCGGCTTTACATCCCACGATAAGTGCGAGCACACTCAGGATCACGAACAACTGGTTTAACTTAAACATAATATTTTCCTGTGGTTAAGCATTAGAAGAGGTAACTGGTACTGATGGAAAGAAAGGCGACTTCACTACCGTCCAAATACAATGCAGCATCTTGTTGCGAGTAATCCATCATCACATTCGATTGCGTATTGGTTTGGCTGAGCTGGTCATTTAAGCGGACCCCATCGCTGAAGGCTGAGATCCATTCCATCGGTTTAGTGGCACTGGTGGATGAGAAAAATACGCCGCTTAAAAACAGCGCTAATAATTTGGTATTCATGCTTACTCCTTGTGAGCGGTCTGATTCACCGACCCATTCAAGGTAGCATTCTCAATACAAATAAATCGTCAGCAGTTTATTGACCATTTGTATCCAGTTTGGTCACATTAGGTAGCGAAATCTGCTTTGGCCATTGCAGTTCAAAACATGCGCCCCCTAATGCTGAACCATTTACTTTTACTCTAACCTTACCTTGATGCCAACGAGTGATCTGTTTGACAATCGCCAGCCCAAGACCATGGCCTTTTTCACTATTACGCTCTTGATTATTCACTTGAGTAAAGGGCTCAAAAATACGTTCAATATCATCTGGCGCAATACCGGGGCCATCGTCTTCGACCACCAAAAAAAGTTGCCCATTAGATTCGTTCAACGAGAGATGGATCTCTTGCTGCGCAAATCGCGCGGCATTACTCAGCAAGTTTTTAACGGCCCGCAATAAAGCTCGATTATCGACAAATATCGTTTGCTGTCGCAACGAATCCAACACGCTGACACGCAATGTGAGTTGCGGGTTTTCAAGCTGGAAATGCTCCGCTTCTGCAACCAAATTGTCGGCAAAGTGGCAATAAGAAAAATGGCGAATATCTGTGATACGGTTATAGCGCGACAAAACAAGTGTCTGGTTAATCAAATGATCGAGATCTTCAATACTGGAGTGAATCACTTGGCGGTATTTTTCTTTCTGGCTTAAGGCAATGTCTTCATCCTCAAGCATTTCAAATGCAAAGCGTAAACGGTAGAGCGGTGTTCGTAAATCATGCGCCACGGCGTTGGTTAAGGTTCTTTGGCTGGCAATCAGCTTTTCGATGTTATTTGCCATATTATTAAAAGAATGACTGAGCTGAGAGACCACGGAAAGTCGAGATGTCGTCGCTCTACGAGATAATACTCCTTGACCAAATTCATTCGCCGTTTTTACCAGACGTTTCAGATCTCGCCATAAAGGATAAATCCACATAACTAAGGCCACAGAAATGGCTAAAAAAAAAAAACCGCCGATAGCCGTAGTGAGCTTTAATTGGGTTTGGTAGGAAATATTGTCCTCGACGCGTAACCACGTATTCTCATCCACCGCAGCCAATAAGATCATGCTGCCTTGTTGATTGATATAACTGGTCATCTGCTCTTCATCAGCCAACAATTTACTTCGCTCGATGGGTGACAAATCTTGCTCTTGCAATAGACTCAACTCTAAAGGTATTCGGCTATTTTGCTCAGCAATACTGGTTTGCCATTGAGTACGAGGTTGGCTACGGAGATCTTCTACCGCGAGGTATAATGTACCTCTGGACTGGTTAAGCGCAGCGAGTTCTCTCGGTTCATTGATCGCGAAATAGAGCACTTTGTCACTGTTCAACACTCTTTGCAAAAGTGCCATAGGATCACCATCTTGAAAAATGATCTCGCCTTTTTGCAACGCTTGATAAACTTCTAGGGAGGCGTGGTAACTGTCTAATGCCTCTAATCTAAGTGGGTAACTGAAATGCTTAGCATAGCCGTCAATAATCGTTGTCCACTCAGCTTGAGGCGCTTGACGTAATTTTTCAGATAGAAACGTAAAGTTACTCTGATAGACAGGCTTATAAAACTCTTCAGAGATACTGCGGCTAAGATATGGGATCGGATTAAATTGCGTGGGAATACTGAGTAATAAGATCGGCAGAAACACAGCTACCCAGAGTACCCAAAAAGATCGAATCATGACCACTTCCCTTCCGATACAGCGCAGAGCTGATATCCTTTACCTCGAACCGTTTTTATCAATTTAGGTTCATTAGGATCATCTCCGAGCGCACGCCGCAAGCGTGATATACGACGATCAATTGAGCGATCTAAACCATCATATTCAAAACCACGCACATGCTGAGCGATATCATCTCTCGTGACAATGGTGCCGACATGCTGGGCGAGTAGATACAAAAGCTCAAACTCGCTGGTCGTGAGTTTTATGGGCTGCTGCTCAAGTAATACCGCTCGATGCTGTAAATTCATCCACAAGCTACCTATGCACAATTCATATTTGTCACTTTGACTTCCTCTTGCTTGCCTCCGAAGTAAAGCTCGAATACGTGACAGTAGCAAACGGGGCTTAACCTGCTTAACAACATAGTCATCGGCACCCAGTTCCAACCCCATCACCTGATCAATATCATCGTCCAACGCCGTTTGCATTAAGATCATACCGTGGTATTGATCTCGGACAGCGCGGCAGACATCCATACCACTTTGCCCTGGTAGCATAATATCCAGAATGACTAAATCAGGTTGCTCATCCAAAATCCGATCAACGGCTTGAATCCCATCCGCAACCGTTGAGACACAAAACTCATAGTGGTTGAGAAAGTCTTTGATCAGTTCCGAGAGTTCTAAATCATCTTCAACGAGAACCACTCGATAAGAGGGGGAGAGAGTACTGTTCATTGTGTTTCACATCCGTTTGCTAAGAACGCAAACTATAGCGGATTGTGTTTCATCTTTGTGTGACTAATTGTGACCAAGCAACAAAGTTGTGGTGCTGTTAAAACATTAAACAAATCATCAACAGCCGAACCTACTGCGTTGAATCAATAAGAGTACGAAGAAAGTACCATTGGGCCTTGACTCATAAACAGAGTCGATAAAAAAGCCCCGAAAATTCGGGGCTGAAAAATGACTGAATCTATAGGGGTAGGACTCAATCAGGATACTAAATCGAACAAAATTACGCGTGTTTCATACGGACGAAGCACTTGATGTTCCAAAACTTTGAGTAGTTTTATATCTGTATAGTTGCCTAACAGGTATTTTGCTTTCTCAATCGGTAACTCTTTTGGCAGCACGCATTCGGTGTCAACGCCATAATAGTTATTGATACAGATCAGCACCTGTTTCGCGTTGCGTCGCTGGTAGGCAAAAATCTCTTTATGATCGGGGAGTAAATCGGTGTAATCACCATCAGTAATTACACCGATTTTTTTGCGCAGCGCTATCAACTCTCGATAGAAATAGAACACCGATTGCTCATCAGCTAACGCCCGTTGCGCATTCAATTCTTGATAGTTTTCTGCAATGTCTAGCCAAGGCTGACCTTGGCTAAAACCAGCAAAGCGCTCTGCATTCCATTGCATTGGCGTGCGAGAATTGTCACGGGATTTTTGTGCAAGAATGGCCATCATGGCTTCATGACTTACCCCTTGCTGGTTCACCATGATGTCGTAAATGTTAGTACTTTCCACATCTCGGTACTGTTCAATAGCGGTGTAGCCGGGATTGGTCATGCCAATTTCTTCACCTTGATAAACATAAGGCGTGCCTTGCATCATATGAATCGATGCGGCCAACATTTTTGCCGACTCAACGCGATAACGTTGATCATCCCCTAAACGGCTCACGATACGAGGTTGATCATGGTTACACCAAAAAAGTGCTCCCCACCCTTTACCATTTAAACCCGTTTGCCAATGGTTGAAAATCTGCTTCAATTGCAAGAAATCAAATGGCGCTTTCGTCCATTTTTCACCGTTCGGATAATCCACTTTTAAATGGTGGAAGTTAAACACCATCGACAGCTCTTTGCCGTCCAAGCGTGAATATTGTTGGCAATGTTCAAGCGTTGTTGAAGACATTTCCCCCACAGTGACGCTGCCGTATTGTTGAAAAACAGCTTGGCTGATCTCTTGTAAAAATTCATGCACGCGCGGGCCATCGGTATAAAAACGGCGTCCATCACCTTGGTGATCATCACTGAAATCCTGCGCTTTTGAGATTAAATTGATCACATCAAGACGAAAACCATCCACCCCTTTTTCGGCCCAAAAACGAATCACTTGCTTCACTTCCTCACGAACTTGAGGATTTTCCCAATTTAGATCCGCCTGCTCTTTGGCAAATAGGTGCAGATAATATTGCCCTGTTGCGTCATCTAACGCCCATGCACTACCACCAAACTTTGACTGCCAATTATTTGGAGCCTGACCATTAATCGGGTCTTGCCAAATATAATAGTCACGATACGGGCTTGATTTATCACCCAACGCCGACTGAAACCAAGCGTGCTCGGTTGAGGTATGGTTAACCACAATATCCATAATAATGCGGATACCTCTTTGATGAGCTTGAGCCAGCAGTTCATCAAAATCTTGCATGCTACCGAATTGAGGATTGACACTGTAATAATCCGAAATGTCATAACCGTTATCAACCATCGGAGATGAATAAATGGGTGTCAGCCAAATGGCATCAATTCCCAAGCGGTGCAAGTAATCCAGTTTAGAGATGATCCCTTTGATATCTCCCGTTCCTTTATTGCCGCTATCGCAAAAACTTTTGGGATAAATCTGATAGATGGTCGCAGTTTTCCACCACTGACTATCACTCTTGGTTATAACCATATTGACAACTCACTTACCAAAATGAAAATGAGTGGTGAAAACTCACCACTCGAATGAAAGGTTATGCACTTGCTGGCTCTAGCTCGCCTTTAGCTTGAGCTCGTTTGTATAAAAACAGAGTAAGCAGAATTGGGACGGCCATCGCCACCAGCATCGCGATGCCGTAAATACCCCAGTATTGTGGTTGAATCGAAAGAATACCTGGTAAACCACCCACACCGATGCCATTTGCCATCACCCCTGCACTACCACAAATTGCGGCTGCAGCAGCACTACCAATCATGGCGCTTAGCATTGGGAACTTGTACTTTAAGTTGACACCATACATCGCTGGCTCTGTCACACCCAAATAAGCCGAAATAGCCGCAGGAACAGAGATGTCTCGCTCACCGTGTTTTTTACTGATAAAGATGATACCGACGACCGCAGACGCTTGAGCAATATTTGACAGTGCAATCAGTGGCCAAATTGGCGTACCACCCATTTCTTGCATCAATTGCAGATCCACCGCGTTAGTGGTGTGGTGAATCCCGGTAATGACCAGTGGCGCATACAAGAAACCGAACACCATTGAACCGATAACCGCAAAATCGCCAGTCATTGCAGCTTTAGCCGCAAACGCGACGCCATCGCCCAATACGCGACCAAATGGACCAATTAAAGCGTGGGCCAAAATAACGGACAATATGATAGAGATAAACGGCACAACAACGAGGTAAAGATAAGAAGGGATGATGCGCTTTAAGTTTGTCTCAATAAACGCCAGAGCAACACCCGCCAACATTGCAGGAATAACCTGAGCTTGATAGCCGACTTTCTCTATCACAAACAAGCCAAAATCCCACACTTCGGGCATCTGCTTACCGATCAGATAAGCATTCATTAATTGAGGCGAAACCAGAGTCACACCCAAAGTAATACCTAGTATCGGTGTTCCACCCAACTTTTTCACCGTTGACCAACAAACACCAACCGGTAGGAAGAAGAAAATAGCCTCGCCAATTAACCATAAGAAAGAATGAACCGTGGCCCAAAATTGGCTAATTTCAACCAAGGTTTTGCCATCGAACATGCGAATGTCGCCAATGACATTACGAAAACCGAGGATTAAACCGCCGGTGATGATCGCTGGCAGCAAAGGAACAAAGATTTCCGCAAGATGCGAAATGCCACGTTCTAAAAAGTTCATGTTTTGGCGAGCGGCTTTCTTCGCTTCATCTTTAGAAACGGCTTCTTTGCCTGAAAGCCCGATTAAGATGGCGTAAACTTCGTCCACCTCAGTACCAATCACAACTTGAAACTGCCCAGCATTGGTAAAACACCCTTTAACCATGCTCAGCTGTTCTAGCCCTTTTTTATCCGCCTTGTCGGTATCATTTAAAACAAAGCGTAAACGAGTCAAACAGTGACTCACACTGGCGATGTTCTCTTTACCACCTACCAGCTCGATAAGACGTATCACGTCTTGCTTCGCTATCTTGGCCATACTTTTGCCCACCCTATATTGGAATACTGTCTGTTTTTCTTTTTAATGGGAACATTCCCACCTACAAGTGCAATATTGACATAAATAATAAAAGGTAAAAATGGGAACAATCCCATTAATTGAATAAGATCACAGACTAATTGTAATTCACTTTAAGAAATAAGGAGTTAGCTTGTTAGCGGTTGTTGAGTGATGTGTGCAGGGTTCATTTCATTATTAAGCTGTAAAATCAATAGATTAGCTGCTTTTTCTCCCGCTTGAGCATAGCCAGGATCAATACTGTAAATATTAGGAAAAAGAAAAGAGAGCAGCTCATTACCACCCACACCAGTGACGGCGATATCATCTCGGCCCAATTCTTGGAGACGTTTAATCACGCCAAGTGCCAGAGTGTCACTGGCGCACACGATAGCTTGAGTCTGATCATTCAGCACTTCATCAACCAGTTGGTAGGCACTTTCATGATGCAAACGTCCAGTGCGATAATTGGGAGTGCATCCACTTTGTTTGCACCAATCTAAGTACGAATCTAAACGTAATTTACCTGTCGTTTTATCGCTAGGATCGACCCCAATGTAGGAAATATGAACTCGATTTTTCGAAGTCAAATGAGCAAGCGCACCTTGAATAACACCATAATTGTCATAGTTAATCGATGAGACTTTATCGGCATCCATCGCAATCACAACCGCTCGCGATGCCCATAGGTTGAGTTGTGTGATATCGAGATCGGTAAAACCAAATACAATCACACCATCCACATTACGCTTATGTAAAACCTCAAGGTGCTCGTTCGTTTTAGTGCGATCAAACTGGCTTTCCATAATCACCACATCGTACCCATTTTGATACAACACCTGTAGCATTCGCCCCACGGCGCGGTTTTCAGACGGTGACTCAAGGCGTGAGATAATTACGCCAATCACTTTCTCACTGCCACCACGCATTAACTGAGCCGATTTCAGTGGCACATACCCAGAATCTTGGATAACGCGTTCCACTTTTGCTCGTGTTTCAGGCTTCACTTTTGGGTCGTTCGTCAATACACGAGAAACCGTCGATTTACCAACACCAGACAGTTTTGCAATATCCAAGATAGTCAGTTTTCTGCTCATGCGAACCTATAGCGTAAATAAAAATGGAAGATAACATGCGCTTATCTTAAATGAATTATTGAGTGGTACAGCCTTGATAAATCGTTGCTCCCACTTCGAGCAAAGCCTCATCGCCTTTCGTATGTAAAAGCACGGTTTGAGGCTGAGTTTGCTCGCTATCGTCGATCACATACTTTGCGCCAGAGGCGGCTGGAATTTGTATCAATGTATATTCGCGATCGGCAATACGGAGAACGGCTGACTGTTGCTCAATATACGCAACATCAAAATGCTCACCAGAACGGCATTGATAATGCTGGAACAGGTTCTCACTTTCAACGCGCGAATCGTTCGCGTAATGTGGTGAGCATGCTGCTAAAAAAGCAACACTGAATCCAATAAAAAGAAATGATTTATTCATATTGCCTTCCACAAAGGGGGGAATTTTTACGGTGCAAGAAAAGCAGGGACATCGCGAATACTATCAAGTACCACGGTGGCGAGTAATTCACCCTGCTCAGTAACGGGTTTACCGGTACGCACTAACACACGAGTACCAACACCTGCAGCTTGTGCAGCCATCATATCTTCAGCTTTATCGCCTATCATCACGGATTTTTCCATATCGATATCAAGAAAGTCCCGTGCGGAGATAAACATACCAGGCTTGGGTTTGCGGCAATCACACTCTTCTTTATACTTACCTTCACCGTGCTCTGCATGGTGCGGGCAGTAATAAATACCATCAAACTCGACACCGTGATCGGCAAAATTCCAGTCCATCCATTGCGTTAAAGATAAAAAGCGCTCTTCACTAAATTTCCCACGAGCGATACCTGATTGGTTGGTCACCAAAACCAGCAAATACCCCATGTCTTGAAACTTCTTAGTGGCTTCAAATACACCATCAATAAACTCAAAATCATGTTCATCATGAACATAGCCATGATCAACGTTGATCACGCCATCGCGATCTAAAAACACTGCAGGTTTAGCCAAAATAACTCTCTCATATCACGCCAGATATGATGATTATTACACGCTTTATTTTTTTCATCACTACCTAATTCACCAAAGCGTTTAGACGTCTAGACGTAAAAATATCTATTGACTTAAATCAAGTTAAGCCATAGCATCGTCCAACAAGTGAGAGAGAGTTCAACATTTTATTCTGTTATCCCTGCACAGGTTTTCCGATGATTCAAATTAATCAAGTAAATAAAGTTTTCTATCAAGGCAATAAGGAAATTCATGCCTTGAAAGAGATTAATCTTCACATTAAGCAAGGCACTATTTTTGGTGTAATTGGCTCGTCAGGTGCAGGGAAAAGTACGCTGATTCGCTGTGTCAACATGCTAGAAGCTCCAACAACAGGTTCGGTTGTGGTTGATGGCGTTGATTTAACTCAACTGAGCAAATCAGAACTCAGCCAAGCTCGTCGCAACATTGGCATGATCTTTCAACACTTCAATTTGCTTTCATCACGTACGGTATTTGACAACGTTGCTCTGCCACTTGAGCTGGCTGGTGTCGAAAAAAATAGCATTGAAAAGAAAGTGTCAGAGCTGTTGCAACTGGTCGGCCTGACGGATAAGCGCGAAACTTATCCTGCAAATCTGAGTGGTGGTCAAAAGCAACGTGTTGCAATAGCGCGAGCACTCGCCTCTGATCCCAAAGTATTGTTGTGTGACGAAGCCACCAGTGCGCTTGATCCTGCGACAACTCAATCGATTTTAGAGCTATTGAAAGAGATCAACCGCACACTCAATATCACCATTTTGCTAATTACTCACGAAATGGATGTGGTAAAAAGTATTTGCCACGAAGTGGCCATTATTGGCGACGGTGAACTGGTTGAAAAAGGCACAGTTGGCGAGATTTTTGCTCACCCTAAAACCGCCTTGGCTCATCAATTTATTCGCTCAACGCTCGATTTATCAATTCCGGAAGATTACCAAGCTCGCCTGCAAGCCACTCGCGTAAAAGGTAGCTACCCGCTGGTGCGATTAGAGTTTACAGGCGCAACGGTTGATGCTCCCTTGATGACACAAATTGCCCGTAAATTTAATATTGATGTCAGTATATTAAGTTCTGACCTTGATTACGCTGGTGGCGTTAAATTCGGCATGATGGTCGCTGAACTGTTTGGTAATGAGTCGGACGATACGGCCGCTCTTGAATTTCTTCGCGAAAACAACGTAAAAGTAGAGGTACTTGGTTATGTCCTTTAACACCATCACCGCTTGGTTAAACTTGAATGGCGATCTTCTACTGATGGCAACCTGGCAAACACTCTACATGGTCGCTGTCGCAGGCATCGTCGGTTTCGTGGTTGGTATTCCACTAGGGGTTATTTTACATACTACCAAAAAAGGCGGCCTTCTCGAAAACACTCAGTTGAACCGCATTCTTGGTGCCATCGTCAACATTGGTCGCTCTGTGCCATTTTTGGTGCTTATGGTGGCCATTATTCCGGTGACAAAACTGCTTGTCGGTACGTTTATTGGTACCACAGCGGCTATTGTTCCGCTGACGATTGGCGCAATTCCATTTGTCGCTCGTTTAATTGAAAGTGCATTGCTGGAAGTGCCCACTGGTTTGGTCGAAGCTGCGCAGTCAATGGGGGCTACGCCGATCCAAATTATTCGTAAAGTGTTGCTTCCTGAAGCGCTACCAACGATTGTCAACTCAGTCACCATCACTATGGTCACTCTAGTAAGTTACTCTGCCATGGCCGGAACCGTTGGCGGCGGTGGCTTGGGCGATGTCGCTATTCGTTACGGCTTTCATCGCTACGACTTAGGCATCATGACGGTCACCGTAGTGATGTTGATTGTCTTAGTACAAATTATTCAATCGATTGGCGATAAGTTTGTCCGCCGTGTCGACCACCGTTAAATCACAATAAAGTTAAAACACAGATTCGTTTTATAACAAGGAGTTAATCATGAAATTTAGCCTTAAAGCTCTACTTACCCTCGCCGTTAGCGCTTCAGCACTCGTGCTGGCAGGCTGTGGTGAAAAAGCGGTCGACAACAATAAAATCAAAGTGGGTGTCATTGCCGGTGCTGAAGCACAAGTTGCTGAAGTTGCAGCAAAAATTGCAAAAGAAAAATACAACCTAGATGTAGAACTCGTGACATTTACCGACTATGTTACCCCTAATGCGGCACTAGATGATGGTTCGATTGATATCAATGCATTCCAACACAAACCATACCTTGATCAACAGATCGCTGACCGCGGTTACAAATTAGCGATTGCTGGTAACACCTTTGTTTACCCGATTGCTGGCTATTCAAAACAAGTGAAATCGGTTGATGAGATTCAAGATGGCTCTCGTATTGCGGTACCTAACGATCCAACCAACCTTGGTCGCTCTTTACTGCTGCTAGAACAGCAAGGCCTTATTACTCTACGTGACGGAGCAGGCCTACTGGCAACGGTACGTGATGTGGTCGCCAACCCAAAAAACATCACTATTGTTGAGTTAGATGCCGCGCAACTGCCTCGTTCACTTGACGACGTAACGCTCTCGATCATTAACACGACCTACGCCAGCTCAATCAATCTAACGCCTGAAAAAGATGGTGTGTTCGTTGAAGATAAAGAGTCACCTTATGTCAATATCATTGTTTCTCGTGCAGAAAATCTGAATGCTGAAAACGTGACTAACTTTGTTAAAGCCTACCAAACAGAAGAAGTGTACCAAGCCGCTTCGAAAATTTTTGACGGTGGTGCAGTAAAAGGCTGGTAATTAATAAACCTATTACCTCTGCAAAAAGCCTATAAAAATAGAAAAGCCGATACGCGATGTATCGGCTTTTTCGTATCAACAACACGCACCTGCTTACTTAATATGATCCCAAGACATATTGGACACAATACGGCACGGGTCGCACTTAAAATGGAAAATGTCGTGTAGCGGTTCATTGAGTAGCCACTCTCCCCCACATTTCGGGCATTTTCTGGCTTGTTCGTCCGCTAGGCTCTGGCCGCCAACTCGATACTGGTAGTAATAAGTAGGGATATGGGTCAAAAACTCAATTCGTCCTCGTAAATCCCATCCTCTAATAAACAGCACACTGTCCACATCGCAAATCTCGTGCAGTGCAGCGTGTTCTGCTCGGCAACCACCCGCCATCTGAAGTTCATCACACGCCTGCCACTCCGTTTGCCATTTGATCACTGCTTTATGATCGCCATTTAAGGTCGCAGAATTACGATATAAAGGGATCGGCAGCAATGTGTCACCACTGCGCAGCGGAGAACAAGTGTGTACATAAGTGGTGTAAAGTATCTGCCAGCTAGGCAAAACATCATCAGCGGCTTGCTCGGAATTAAGATCGCGCCCCAACAAACGGGCTTTCGGAGCCAGCAAACTAGCCTCCGTCAAGCGATTCAGGCACACCCTAACAAAATCAGAATGATACTTAGGGTGTAAGCTTTCTTGCTCTGGGCAAACCACCCGCACAAAGAACTCGCCCTCTCCCATCACGATGGGGAATTCACGCCCAAGCACTTGACCGTTATAGCGTAAAGCATCCATTAGGCCATTAATCGCTTTATCTACCGCCGAGATAGTCGTGTTATCAAAACACTCAAACTGCAATTCAACCACGTACATCGTTACACCACAGGTTCTAAATTAGCGAAAAACTCGGCCACACTTTCGGCCAGCACGTCGCGTTTATCGGTACCTAAACGTTCTAAAATCACATGTCCAGAAAGGTTACAGATCGAAATTACATCCATCTCCGCATCGGTTGCACCAATAAACACGGTTGGTTTGAGTTTTAGTCGGCGCTGAGTCACCAAATGACCGAGGATATTTTCCTGCAAACGAACAAAATCATCCTCACTCCACACTTGCAATAGAGCGAGCTCGTTGCCTTGCCATTTAGCTGGCATGTCCGCACAAAACTGTACGCCATAAAAGGCTTTAATATCAGAATGTAGAGTCAATTCAATCGCTGCTTCTACGTTAGAAAAATCAGCTGTAACCGATCTGACGACGGGCTTCCACAGCACACTGTCTTGGTCGTTCATCACTGCGCAAGGGGAATCCAACTCAGCCAACTCATCATTACGAGGAGACTCGCCATGCTTTGTTTGGTAAGCGTCAAGATAACGTTGAGTAAATGAAAGTAAGGCTTGCTCGGCAGTTTGTGCCATGAAGTGCTCCAAAATTGATGAGTCGCTGCCTTGTGTGATGACAGCAACCCTAGGATTGCGTAAAATTCTGCTTATTCTAATCGAATTGACGTGAAAGTATGAGCAAATATTCCGATGCCAAAGTGCTGGCAGGGTTAACCCTTGGCAAAAAAACCGACTACGCCAAACAGTACGATCCAAGCTTACTGCAACCTGTCCCTCGTAGCTTAAACCGTGATGATCTGCATTTGGGGGATAGCTTACCGTTTAAAGGCTGTGACATTTGGACTTTGTACGAGCTCTCTTGGCTCAATGAAAAAGGGTTACCACAAGTGGCAGTTGGCGAGGTTTCTATCCCTGCGACAAGTGCTAGTTTGATTGAATCTAAATCCTTTAAGCTCTACCTCAATAGCTATAACCAAAGCAAAATAGCCAGTTGGGATGAAGTAACGCAGCGCTTAACCAACGATTTATCGGCCTGTGCTGGCGCGCAAGTCAGTGTCACTCTCAACCCGGTGAGCGATTACACTGGCCAAGCAATTGTGACTATGCAAGGTGAATGCATTGATGGACAAGATATTGAGATTGAAAGTTACCAATTTGATGCCAGCTTACTGAAAAGCGCCGCGCGTAATGAGCAAGTCAACGAAACGTTGCACAGCCATTTACTGAAATCGAACTGTTTAATCACCAATCAGCCCGACTGGGGCAGCGTCGAAATTCATTATCAAGGTCAACAAATTGATCGAGAAGCACTGCTACGCTATCTCGTCTCATTTCGTGAACATAATGAGTTCCACGAACAGTGTGTAGAGCGCATCTTCACCGACATTATGCAATACTGCCAACCGACACAGTTAACAGTATACGCTCGATACACTCGCCGCGGCGGTTTGGATATCAACCCATTTCGCTCAACCGAACAAGAACGGCCAACACATAACCAACGTATGGCCCGTCAATAAGGATTAGCATTAGGATGATCAACGTGCGCTGGACACTTTTGCTCAGTTTAACTCTGGCTCTGTTTTCATTGGCTTCACAAGCCACTATCTACTCGTCGCCAATGTTAAATGAAGCCAATGGGTTGATTGATATCTCACCGAATCAAGCCAAAACCCTAGCCACTGAGTATCTGACTCAGCGCAAGTTGGCCGAAAAATCAGAAAAATCATCATCAGTGATGGCGCGCGATGAAAGCGACAGTCGGATTCGAACACCGGGCAGCAGCGTTGATGCGTTAAAGATTTTAGCCAAAGCAGAGTTCCAGTTGCACAATATGGATGCCGCACTGGCCGCGTTAAAACTTGCTGAAGAGCTCACGCAACACTATCAATTGCCTTATTTAGCCACGGATGTACAAATACTCAAAACTCGCCTAATTTGGCTCAATAATAATGATGCAAGCGCCGCTCGGCAGGCGCTACGCGCGATCAGCATTCAATATGATGCCATCAAAAATGCGGATCAAGTGGCAAAAGGTCTCGATTATAAAATTACCCTGCTCAAAGCAGAAATTGCCTCAAAAACCAATGATATCGAACTGGCCAATAAGCTTTTTGCTGACCTAAAGCCTTACATTGATTCGATCTCCTCACCGAAAACCGTGATTGAATATCAGATTGTTATTGGTCAACATTTTCTCACTCATGGCTTTTACAATCGTGCTTTATCTGAGTTGCTAGTTGCCTACTGGGGCGCGATTGAAAACAACTCAAGCGCCCTACTCGCTAAAACCAATACCTTACTGGCTCAGCTTTTTTTTGAAAGAAAAGTGCTCGATAAGGCTTTAGAGCATTTGTCTCAAGCCGCCGATTTTTATGACGGCTATAACAAGTCGCCAGCCTTGGCTGATGTATTGCAACGTATGGGCGATGTCTATTACCAGCAAGGTAAATACAATCTAGCGCTCGTTCACTACTTCAACGTGATCGATCACGAAACGAGCCGCAATGATCTGGAAAAAGTCATTGAAGTGCGTATTAGTTTGGCGGCGACCTACCTCAATCTCTATAACTACCCATTAACTGACCAATATCTCACTCGCGCCGAAGACTTGCTTGAGCTGAAAGATTATCCTCGTTTAAAGGCACAGGCTTACTTACTGCATTCAGGATTAGCCTTTCACCAAAAACAAGCCGATGTGGTCATCAGCAACGCTCAGCACGCCTTAAGCGTTGCTAAAACAATGCAAGATGAAGAGATTGAAGAGCATGCCTATCGGTTACTGGCCTTGGGTTATGAGCAAAACGGTCAGTACGCACAGGCCTTAGAGAACATAAAACGCAGCAATGCACTATCGCAAATACGCCAAGAAAAACTCAATCAGATCAGTGAAGATGCTTTTCGTCAACAAAAAGAGTTTGTAGAACAAACCTTACATCTGGTCGGGCAAGAAAAAGCGCTGCTCAAAACTCAAGAAGAGTATAATAAGTTCAAAAAGATCGCCTTTATTCTGTTTATTATCTCCATTATTTTATTTTTACTGCTACTGCGTAGAGGCTACCTTATCCAGTTGCAAAATGAAGAAATCGATGAACTCAACAGCACGCTCTTTACCCATTCTCGCTCTCGCTTGCGTAACTTGCGCATGCTCAATGCTAAGCTTCCTTCAGCGATGCAAAAAAGCAGCCGTCATTTTGAGCCGTGGTATATTGGTGAACTCATCCACGAGCCACTGAGTGATCGCCTCCGCTTTGTGATGATTGATATTCCCTTTCTGCGCAACATGTACTTAGAACATGGCTATTCAGCTGGCTTAGAATTGGAGCATCAATTTGGTCAGTTTTTAAAATCGAAAATCAAAGAACCAAATCGGATTTATCACTTTTCAGATTCCAATCTGCTCTATATCGAACCGAATGCCGATCGCAATACACCGCCTGAAATCGCATTCGATCAAATTCAGCAATGGATAGATGAATTTCAACCTGAACGTCGCTTAAACCGTACAATACGGATGGGCATCGCCGACTACCCCTTTTTGCCAAGAGCTTATATGGCGATTAATGATAAAGAGCTGCTCGATATTCTGCTGATGGCAACCAACACGGCTCGTGAGCTAAGCATGAGAGAAGGAGCAAGCCATTGGGTCTACTTAAAAGCGATCGATAACGCTCCAGCCGCTAGTTTTGCCTCCAACAATATTCGCAAATCATGCAAGCACGCCATCAATCAAGGGTTGATAAAAGTGCATTCTTCTTATAAGAATGAGGAGAGCATCAAAAAACTCCTAAAAGATGGGTAATTACTCGGCATTCAATGTGTTAAAGCAGTGACGTGGGCAATTAATTTGTTATTATCGATAAATCAATTAATAGGATCCTAACGATCCTCGCAGTTTAGTTTAGTTGTACATGGGCGCTCTCGAACAGGATATTCAAACACAGTTACAGCAGCTGAAAACTCAGTTGGAACAGGTTCGTTTGACACACAGGGACACTTCGTTCAAATTTAAACGAGAACATACTGTCCTAAAACGGATCGTCGCATCATTAAGCTTGGCATGTCAGGGTAATGATCATCAGCTAAATATTAATTTATCGGATCTTCGTGAAGCTCTAGAGCAACAAAAAGATGTAAGCACGCTCATACCTCGCTTAGCCGTATTGGAGCGCATGTTGAAGCAACAAACTTTGGTTATGGAAAAAGAAAACTCTCATTTGGACTCTCAAATCAAACATTGTGGAGAAACATTACTTCGCGTTGCTGGCCTACCCGCCAAACTTAAGCGTGATTTGCGTGATCTGCTCAGTTTTTCAGAAGCTCAGCCTAAAGCCGAACAAGCGATTCAACTGCTTGGGATTTATGAACGTGCAATCAAAATAATAACAGCGAACCCGAACACGGCCATCAGCGAGCTGCATGTCGCGGATAGAGAGCTATTGACCAAGCTATCCGATGAACTGCAACACCTGATCACTGAATTGGATTTTGAAGGTGAATCAGGGGAACTACTGGTAGATATTCGTGCCAAGCTGTTGATTGGCGTATCGACATCAACGCTCTTAGAGTTGACGTTAGAGATTCTAAAACTGGTGATTGATGGCACCAACAGTGAGCGCAAAACATCTGAGAAGTTTTTAGAACAGGTCAACTCATCACTCACAAAACACATTAAAAGTAGCACTCACAACGCAGACCAAAGCCAGAGTTACTTTGAACATCGCCAAGAGATGAATGCTGAACTCGCCGCTTTGATTACCCAAAGCCAAACTCTAATCAAAGATTCTGTGGCGATTGACGATCTTAAGCTCTCCGTTTCACCTATATTATGCGAAATGGCGTCACTTTCTGAACGCTTAAGTCATGCAGAGCAACGCGAGCAGGTACTGATTGAACGCTTAAATTATGGCAAAAATCAAATGGAAGCTCTGTTTGAGCTCACCCAAGATTATCGCCGTCGATTGGAAGATCAGTCTCAGCGCTTGCTGCTTGATCCACTGACAAAAGTCTATAATCGCACGGCCTTTAATGACCACCTTGAGCTGGAATATCGGCGCTGGATAAGAGCTCAACACACTTTCCGAATCGTAATCTTTGATATTGATAAGTTCAAAACTATCAACGATAGCTTTGGCTATACGGCAGGTGATAAAGCCCTTAAAATTATTGCCCGCACCATATCCAAAGAAGCATCCGATACGGATACCGTGGCACGTTTCTCTGGTGAAGAATTTATTATTTTACTTCCCGATCAAGAAGATAATCACTGTTTCAAGGTGGTAAAAAACATTCAACGTCATGTATCGAGGCTCCCTTTCAAGTTCAGAGACAAGAGTATTACGATTACACTTTCAGCCGCGAGTACCTGTTTTAAAGACTCCGATACGCCAGAGGAAGTACTTGAACGTTTACGCCGCTCGTTACTAGAAGCCAAGAGTTTCGGCCCTAACCAAGTGGTTTGGAAATAAACACAAGTCCAGATCGGATGTAGACAAAAGAAACCCATTCAAATCGCGGCCTTAATTGGTCGCTATTTGAACAAAACCAAACTAAAGCGTGCTTAACATCACACTCTGCTTGCATAAACATTTCCTAACAATCGAGAAAAGAACTAGATTGATACTGTAATTTCAATCAGTTATATCGTCCTATCGCACATCCGTCACTAAACGAACCATGACCTATACTCCATACTAAGCGGGTATATATAAAAACCAACTTTAGTCGTAGCGTGGACATTTTCCTTACTTCTCAACTAAGGAGGCCAGTATGATTACTCATATCAGCCCTACAGGCAGCATGGATCTGCTTTCTCAACTTGAAGTTGAGCGTCTAAAAAAGACCGCGTCGAGCGATCTATATCAACTGTATCGCAACTGCACTTTGGCGGTACTTAACTCTGGTAGCCATACGGATAACTCAAAAGAACTTCTTGAAAAATATAAATCTTTTGATGTCACTGTCATGCGCCGTGAACGCGGTATCAAGCTAGAGCTGACGAATCCACCAGAACATGCCTTTGTTGATGGGCAGATCATTAAAGGAATTCAAGAACATCTGTTTTCGGTCCTGCGCGATATCGTTTATGTCAACATGCATCTGGCGGATAATCAGCGCCTAAATCTCACCAATGCCATTCACATCACCAACTTAGTGTTTGGTATTTTGCGTAATGCCGGTGCCTTGGTTCCCGGTCTTGAACCTAACTTAGTGGTTTGTTGGGGTGGACACTCTATCAACCCTACTGAGTACCAATATACGCGGGAAGTGGGCCATGAGCTGGGCTTGCGTGAACTGAACATTTGTACAGGTTGCGGACCAGGCGCTATGGAGGGGCCAATGAAAGGGGCCGCCATTGGACACGCTAAACAGCGCTATACCGCACAACGCTATCTTGGCTTAACCGAACCATCGATCATTGCCGCCGAGCCACCGAATCCGATTGTGAACGAATTGGTGATTATGCCGGATATTGAAAAACGCCTAGAAGCTTTTGTGCGAATGGCGCACGGCATCATTATTTTCCCCGGTGGAGCAGGAACAGCGGAAGAACTGCTGTACATTTTGGGTATCATGATGCACCCAGATAACGCAAGCCAACCAATGCCAATTGTACTGACTGGGCCAAAAGAGAGCGAAGCCTACTTCCGTTCAATCGACACATTCATTGCCGAAACATTAGGTGAAAAAGCACGCCAGCATTATCAAATCGTCATTGATGATCCAGAAAAAGCGGCGCGTATCATGAGCCAAGCGATGCCGCTGGTTCGTCAGCATCGTAAAGATAGTGGTGATGCTTATAGTTTCAACTGGTCCCTCAAAATCGAGCCTGAGTTCCAACTGCCTTTTGAACCGACTCACGACAGTATGGCCAACTTGGATTTACACCTAAACCAAAAACCAGAAGTACTCGCTGCTAACTTGCGTCGCGCCTTCTCTGGCATTGTCGCTGGTAATGTGAAAGCGGAAGGCATTCGAGAAATTGAACGTCACGGCCCATTCATCATTGATGGCGATGCCCAATTGATGAAAAAAATGGATCTATTGCTAAAAGACTTCGTTGCACAACACCGAATGAAGCTACCGGGTGGCAGTGCTTATGAACCTTGCTATAAAATTGCAACCAATAACCAATAACCATTAAAGGCAAAAATAACTTATGCCGGGGATGAGTGGCAATATTAAGTGAGATCATTACAATAAGGGCTTATTAAGCCCTTATTTTTTGGTCGTTATGTCTTTACACCTTGTCATCATTGATGCTTTGAATTTGATCCGTCGGGTGCACTCCGCGCAACCCGATCCTAACGATATGGCAAGAACCATAGAGACAACCTCGCGCACCTTGCACCGTATCATCAATGAAGCTCAACCGACCCACATCATCGCCGTGTTTGATCATCACTTACAAGACCGGGGCTGGAGAGCACAACTTCTACCGACTTATAAGCAGAACCGGAAGCCGATGCCAGAAGCACTGCAACTTGGCCTAGACGCCATTCAGCAAGCATGGTGGGAATTAGGGATTGATTCACTGCTCTCGGAAGGTGATGAAGCCGATGATTTGGTGGCCACCTTAGCCACGAAAGTGGCAAGCCACGGTGAAAAAGTAACGATCATTTCAACCGATAAAGGCTACTGCCAACTGCTCTCCCCCACTTTACAAATTCGTGACTACTTTCAACATCGTTGGTTAGATCAACCCTTTATTGAACAGGAATTTGGCGTAAAGCCGAGCCAATTAACCGATTTTTGGGGATTAACGGGCATCAGTTCAAGCCAAGTTCCCGGCATTGCCGGCATTGGTCCCAAAGCAGCAAAAGAGATATTAACGCAATTTCCCGACATAGAAGCGGCCTACGCCAGTGCTGATTTGGCCAAGAAATACCGTAAAAAATTTGATGAGCAGATCGATATGGCGCGAGTCTGCAAACACATTGCCACACTAAAGACCGATATAGAGCTCGGTTTTAATTTGCAAGACATTCGCTTTTCAGCGCAAGTATCCCATCCAGAATAGCAAAACGCTCCTAGAAAGGAGCGTTAAATTAACCTATTGGAGCATTAGTGCGGAGAGATGTTCGACAAGCATTGGACATGCACTGTGATCTCTTCACGATCATGATACAAATGCTTTGCCTGCATGCGGAACTTTACATCATTTTTAATCAGAAAAACTTTCAGATTTTCAATATCTTGTAAAACTTCATCATAGCGCCCTTTCATTGGCAGCTTTAAGTTAAAGATGGCTTCTTTCGCCCAACCCTTGAGGATCCACTGCCCCATTAAATGCGCAACACGAGCTGGCTTTTCAATCATGTCACACACAATCCAAGTCACGTTCTTGCGTGGCGGCTCAAATTTAAAACCATCCTCGGCATGGTGTTTCACTTGTCCTGTGTCCATCAAACTTTCAGCCATTAGACCGTTGTCGATAGCATGAACAAACATCGAACGCTTCACCAGTTGGTAAGTCCAGCCCCCCGGGCATGCACCCAAGTCTACCGCCCACATTCCCGGAGCCAAACGTTCGTCCCACTCTTCACGAGGAATAAACACATGGAAAGCCTCTTCCAACTTCAGAGTGGAACGACTTGGCGCATCGGCTGGGAATTTCAAACGAGGAATACCCATGAAAAAAGGCGAGTTATTGTTGGTGTACGAATACCCAACGAAGCAGTGTCCGGGTTGAATAAAGCAGACATGTAGCACAGGTCTCTTCGCCGACTCTTTGTTAGACAGAATCCCCTTGCCACGTAACGCTTGACGCAATGGCACGGTAAACTTACGACAAAATTTGAGCAACTCTTTCGCTTCATTGGTATCTGGCGTTTCAATGCGAATGTCACCACAACGCGGAAAATCCTCAAGTTCGGCGAGTTCAGATAAGATAGGCGAAATACGATCATCTTTAGGTAAATCGCTAAATTCCGCCGCTACCGCAAACATCTGACGAGCAAAAATAAGCGATTGGAAATCGATCTCTTTAACCAACTTATCAGCATCACCGGCCTGATAGCACTCAAACAAAACGTAACCCGTATTGTTTTTCAAACGAGGAAAACCAAAAACCTCTAGCTTCGTCGCTTTATCTTGGATCTCTCCGGCACACTCTTTTTCAAAGCCTGCACGACAATAGAGCATTACGTGTTTCACTGGTCCACCTCTTGAATATTAAGTGCTGCATAGCCAAACACTCCCCACCCTAGCATAAAGAACACGCCACCAAATGGCGTGATCGGGCCAAACCACTTGATGCCCGTGAGTGCTAAAGCGTAAAGACTGCCGCTAAAACAAAGGACGCCGATGATAAAGCAAATTGCCGCAATGAAAAAATATTTTTGTGCTTTCGATCCCAAACGACAGCGCAGCAAAATACCACACGCTAATATGGCTAAAGCGTGAATCGATTGGTACTGCACTCCCGTTTCAAACACCGAAAGCAAGTAAGGGGTTAAATACGCTTTTAGGCCGTGCGCCGCAAAAGCTCCTAGAGCGACACCAACGCCCGCCATAAAAGCCGCGATAGTGAGCAATAACTTACTCTTCATCTAGCAATACCTCTTGTTCCCTTCTGGCTTTTTTGAGCATCCAATCACGGAAAGTAGCGATGCGCCCCATATCGGCCTGCTTCTCGTGACAGACCACATAGAAAGCATTTTTAGTCATCAGCACTTCGTCAAAAGGCGCAATCAAGCGACCCGCTTCCAGCTCTGGCTGAGCTAACACGTTATTCCCCAGTGCGATACCTTGCCCATGCGCCGCCGCTTGTAGCACCATGGTCGAATGGCTAAAAATGGGGCCGTGGTTGACATTCACCCCTTCAAGATCGTTCTCTTTGGCAAACTGTTTCCAATCTTTACGTGAAGTATCGTGTAGCAGAGTATGGCGTGTTAGATCGTCCAGTGTTTCTAAAGGCTTAGGGCCTAACAGCAGTGAAGGAGAACAAAGCGGGATCAAAAACTCTTGATACAACTTATCCGCGCGTAAACCAGGCCAGTTACCTCGCCCATAATAAATCGCCACATCCACATCATCGGTTAACGAACCTTCATCCATATCAACCGCTTTGATACGCACATCAATATCCGGCTCTTGCTGGTTAAAATCGGCCAGACGCGGCACGAGCCACTGAATTGCAAAACTCGGCGGTAAACTAATGGTTAATGCCCCTTTCTCACTGCGCTCTAGTACCTTATCGGTGGCTTCAGAGAGTGCGGTGAAGATATCTTTAATGTCGAGAAAGTAACTTTGCCCTTCTTCTGTCAATAGCAGAGAACGATTACGACGGCGAAATAGCTTTAACCCTAAAAATTCCTCTAACGCTTTGATTTGATGACTGACTGCGGCTTGTGTCACAAATAGCTCTTCCGCAGCGCGAGTAAAACTCAGCTGGCGAGCTGCCGCTTCAAACACTTTCAGCGAGTTTAATGGTGGCAATCTTCTGGACATAGGTACACTCAAAAATTAGATTAGTTTTTTTAATCTGAAACATTATAAATTGTCCATTGCCGAGCGGCTAGAGAAATTCTATATTTCACC
>NZ_CAWNTB010000108.1:0-3011 GCF_963877065.1 Vibrio sp. V01_P9A10T6 | reverse complement strand
TTTGAGTTAGACCGTGAAAACTACAGTTATGCTTTTGTGTCAGGGCCGAATACAGAATATCTGTGGTTACTTTCAAGAACACCGACTGTAGAACCAGGCATTCTGGACAAGTTTATTGAAATGTCGAAAGAGCGTGGTTTTGATACAAATCGGCTCATTTACGTTCAGCAGCAATAAATACCTAACAAACGCCTCAAGAGGGACTGTCAACGCGCGGCGTTTCCAGTCCCAATGAGCCGCGGTGGTTGCAGTTGTTGTGTTTGAGTTTTGTGGTAATGCGTTGTCAGCCCCTTAGGCGGGCGTTAGCTGAGGTTAAGAAAAATCATGAAATTCCGTGTTCATTTTTTCTTGGTCTGAGGCTCTAGCTTTACACCTGAAAGTCAGCACTTTTCCATGTATCTCGCCAGTGGCACTGTTCGTGAAGTGTTTGAACTAACCGAAGTCTGCTTACTGGAAGTGGTGTGTTTGTTTATTTCTTTGGTGTGGTTTCTTTGGTTTTGAAGCTCTTTCGCGCTTAAATGGATTTCGCGCACTTGGCTGTTGACTTCTTCGAAAGAATTCTTTGTAAATTTAAGTCTTAGAAGCTCGTCAGTTTTCCTGCTATTTCTTCTTTGCCAAGTGCGTTTCGTGGGTTAGGTTTTAGTTTCTCAGTTGTCCGTTTTACTTTGTCGCTTGAAAACAATAATGTGTTTTAAATTAGGCCGTTGGGTAGTCAATCTCCGGCTAAAGTGCAGCAGCTAACAAACGGCTCAAGAGGGATTGCCAACGCTTGGTGACTTTAGTGCAAAATTGAAGTTTAGTGTTTACAGTGGTTTTTTGAGTCTGGCGGTGCGTTGTCAACCCCTTAGCCGGGCGTTAGGCAAGGTGAGTTTTTATCAGCTAAATCGAGTTTGAATTGAACGGTAAATGCCATGTTTTCTGGCTTAAGTTAAGCCATAAATCGTCATCACATATTTTCTGTTTCTTGATCGCGTTGGGTTGTTTGTCGTTGTGAGTTTAGCGGCAAAATAACCTTCAGCATCCAAACGTCCGCCGAGAATGCTACGCTCGTCACTTTTCTTCCAAATCGCTCAATTTTAGTTTTTTGTTTCTTTGCTGATTCAGCATTTTGGTTTATAAATGAATTGGTTAGTTTGTTTTGGTTTGCAAAGAAGCCTTGTTCTTTGGTTTTGAAAGTCTCGGTGTCAATCAGTTGGCCTAACAAACGGCTCAAGAGGGATTGCCAACGCGTGGCGGCTTTAGTCCAAAATTGAAGTTCAGTGGTTACAGTGTGTTTTTTGAGTCCAGTGGTGCGTTGTCAACCCCTTAGCCGGGCGTTAGCTTTCTGGCACTATACGAAACCATTTTCACCTAATGGCTGTTGCGGTATGATATTCCATAAGATTAGACAAATTTATCGAGGTACACTGTGGACTCGCGCTTTCTAGGATTTTCCATCGATTATCAATCAGAGAAATTGAATTTTGATGACTTAATACAAGAACTTTCAGCTTCACTAAGCCATGAGTTTAAAAGTGACACCAGCTCTGACAACAGTCGCATTTTATACTTCAATAGTAACCATGATCCAGACTTCTATCTTGGTATGGTTGTAACTGTCAGAGACCAAAAGAAATTTTGTAAGGGTAAAGTGCAAAATGGCGACTTTACGTTTGACGTTGTCAACCTAAAGCAAGCAGACAAAATCCTTGAGTTTAACTACTTCATTATCAATAAAGAGTCTGGTTTGGGTCTATACCAACATTACCATCAGTCATGTGCACCTCGTATTCTTGGGAAAATGTTGAAAGACTTATCTGCAACATATTCTCGTTCATGTGGCGATGCGTATATAGCGGCAGAAGAAGCCCGTAAAGGTACAACGTTTTCTGAGTCTAAGAAAAGCAAATTGAGAAGACCTTATCGTTCAACACTCAACTTTAGCATTCTTGTTCGTCAAGAGAACCTTGAGCAAATGCTCAAGGAGTATCAAAAAATTAAATCCTTTGAGTTTGAATATGCAACATTAAACCTTGATTTGAAGAAAGCCACTCCATTGGCTAATCATGTTTTGAAGAAAAAAGAGGTTCTACGTTTCCACACACCCAATGATGTGTTGGGCTTAGCAGCTGCAATTTCAGGATTTATAAAAAATAATCCACTGAGTTCAGGCAGAGTAAAAGTGGAAAATGAGCATGGTGATGAATTTCCACTACGTATCTTTGATATGCCAGATTATTTTGCGGTGTACGACTTTGATGATTTGGCTGATAAACTATCAAATATTAAGGCTTCAGAGTTCTTTAATAGTGAATTGGTTAAACTACTTCGAGAAACTTTTGAAGACGAACAATATAGTCACCTGTTTCAGATGAAAGTTTGTAATGAAAGCTAGACTACTAGGTCAGTTTTTTATATCAGCAGTAATTACGCTAATATTCTTTGGTGTCATTTATCATATTATTGAAGTGATAAGTACACCAAAGTACTTCGTGTTTATGAAAATCCAAAGAATGGATTTACTCATGGAGTACTATTCCCAACATATACGAGGTAACTTGTTTGCTGGGCTTATTGCGGTCGGTGGTTTTCTTATGACGGGGAAAACATTCATTTTGGTAACTATGAAGCAAAATGTCTTCGATGACAAAAAATATATTGAAACTCATGAAAAACTTTCAAAGTTCAATTCATCTTTACAAAGATATGCCCCATTAATTGAATTAAAAGATATTTTATACCTTGCTGTTTATATGACGGTTATATCTGCAATCATACAGTTGACAGTAGGTTTAATACCTCACTGGATCGCCTCGATGATATCTATTTTCTTCGCTATTTGGAGCATTGTGCTTGTTATTGACAGCTTAAACCTAATTAAGAGAAACTTAGACTATTGGTTAAATAATATACAAGAAAGCTAACAAACGCTTCAAGAGGGACAGCCAACGCGTGGCGTTTTTACTATGCGTTGGTTTTTGTGATTACGGTGTTATGCGGAAAGTTAGTAGTAGCGTTGGCTGCCCCTTAAG
>NZ_CAWNTB010000107.1:0-3014 GCF_963877065.1 Vibrio sp. V01_P9A10T6 | reverse complement strand
AAATTGAACAATGTGGTGTGATGCAATGATAAGCCTGTTAGATTCTAGGTTTGCACCGCATAGCTAGAACCAATTAATACACATAAAAAAATAACAAATGTTCTATTTAGAACGGCATCACTCCAGTGTTCAGTGATATTTAACCCACGTTTACTTTTAAGTGATGTTATTTTTGGGTGGTTTTGAATAGGGTAAAGCTATTATTTTTTACAAATACCTATGATGTCAGTAATGTTTATTATGAAGATGAAGCCAAGCTATTACGTGATTCCTATGCTTATTGCATTTAATGTCCATGCGGCTGACAGTCAGTGTGATGTGATTTCCAGCCAGTTACACGATGTGAGCAATGGCTCTGAAGCGGTTGAACATTCTGGCGGGTACAGCGTTCGTGACAATCCGCCTATTCGCTGCGCCGAGGTCGTGTTTAAGACCAAACAGAGTTACGACAAAGTGGTTGCTTGGATGAATGATGATTTCACGGCGATTTATGTCGATGGTTCAGAAGCAACGTCCAATATGGTTCGATTTCGAGAGGATGATGTAAAAGCTGGCTACGTGAAAATGAAGGTAAATCAACCAATTACCGCTTATGTCTGTTTTGGTCAATCGAGCGTTCCGATCAGTCAAATAGAGTGCGATATAAAATAGATTGCTTAGCAATGTTAAGTGCCATCTCCTTAAATGGGGGGCAAATGATAGTCAGGCCTTATCCTGACAAAGCCATACATTTCGATACCCAATCCTTTTCACATTCAACGTACAATCGCCGCACTTAAATTATTGAAAAGGGTTGTTGTAACGATGTCAGCAAAATTTGTACTCTCACCCATTATGGGTTTGATGGTTTGTTTGGGTATGCATACACCAACAGTATTGGCTGAGTCAGTCGCTTGGGATCAAGCTGGTCAGCAATGGCAGACTCAACAATCGCAACATTTTATCGTGCACTTTCGCAGTGAATTGGCCCAGTACGCGGCGCGTTCGTTAGATATTGCCGAGAAAGTGCATCAAGACCTTGCCAGTCAATTCTCAAAGATGCCAGCTGAAAAAACGCACCTAACGCTGGTGGATGACTACGACTATTCCAACGGTTGGGCAACGCCGCTGCCTTATGCTCAAATTCGCTTGATCTTAAATCCCCCCAGCGATGTCAATGGATTGGAAGGCAATGATGAATGGTTGCACATGCTCATCCGCCATGAATACACTCACATTGTTCATATGGAATTAAATGAGCGTGCGGTCACCGGAGCTCGACGTATTTTTGGCCGTCACACACTGCTTTTCCCGCATGCAATGACACCCTCGATGCTGTTAGAAGGGTTAGCGGTTTACATGGAAAGCCAAAATGAACAAGGTTATGGACGTTTGCACAATAGCCATTTTGCGATGCAAATGCGCATGGAAGTGGCGAGCGGACAACTAGCTGATCTCAACCAAATCGTGGTAGCGAACAAACGTTTACCGCTTGGCAGTAATTACCTCTACGGCGCGTATTTTATTGATTATTTAGCTAAAACGTATGGCGAAGACGCACTCCAACATTTTTTAAGCGATTACAGTGGCTACCTAATTCCGGGCGTTTTCTTAAACCGAAGCGCTCAACGTGCTTTTGGTAAAGACTTTTTTGCGCTTTGGCAAGAGTTCCGTGCCGATCTAATCACGCAGTTTTCAGATCAAATTGTGCAAAGTAAGGAACAGCCTTCGGAGGCTCAATCTCTCGATAGCCAGCCGTTTGAATATCTATTAGCCAATGGTGGATCAGAGCAATTACTGGCTTGGCGTCGTGATGGGGTTGATCGAGCAAATTTAGCGATGTGGGATAGTAAGCAAAATCAATGGCAGCGTTTATTGACTACAAAAAGCTTAACTAGCCTCGATGTTCATCCCCAGCAAGGTATCGTCGCGTCACAAGTGAATAGTTATCTTGATGGACGAGTGTTGAATGATCTTTATCGCTACGTTGATGGGCAGTGGCAGCGTTTAACCGAGCAACAGCGCTTTACCCAAGTGCGTTGGAGCCGAGATGGGCAAAGTGTTTTCGCTACCCGTCATGAACAAGGGTTGCCTGAATTATGGCAGGTGACGCTGGATGGGCAGCAAACTCGCTTATGGCAAGGCACATACGGCTGGGTTATCGGTGATATGGCGCTGTCTCCGACTGGCGACATTTATGCTTCCGTGAAGCAGCCGTCTAGCGCGTGGAATATCATGCGTTTTGTCGCCAAAGAGCAGCGCTGGTTGGCTGTCACTGAAACATCAGCAACCGAGCATCAATTGAGTTTTACCCAAGAGGGTGAGTTGCTGTTCAGCGCCGATTACACGGGGCGTTATCAGATCTACCGAATGGACTTGGCCAGTTTGCAGTTGGAGCAGTTAACCAATGAAATTGGTGGTGCTTTTTCTCCGCAATGGAATCAATCGCAAGGGCTTATCTACCAAGCTTATGAGCATGATGGTTACCATTTGCGCCACATTCCGGCGGTGACGGCTTTCAATGAGGCTCCGCTGTCTTCCTTTTCCAAGGTGACATCCGTTGCTTCGACGCCGATATCTCAGGTCGAAAAAAGTGACACTACCGACTACTCACCGTTGTCGACTTTAACGCCACGTTATTGGGTTCCCGTTTGGCAAGGGGATGATAACCAATCGTTACTTGGTTTCTCGACCAGTGGTTCAGATGTGTTAGGGCGACATCAATATGAGATCCAAGCGGCTTGGGATACAAAAAATGCGTTGGCGACGTACCAATTGGGGTATCAATATGACAACCGTTGGCAAGCGACGCTCAGCCGAGAGCATGAGTTTAAGTTAAATCCATTGACCAATAAAGACGATCGCATTGTCCGTCAAGATGACTTAACGTTACAACGTAATTATTTATGGCATGGCCTCGATGATAACTTAACGTTTGGTATCGGAACTTATTGGCAGAAAGAGTCATTGATCAAAGCGCCTCAAGGTACGCGCTATACACAAGCCAGTGATGAGTGGCTGGCAGGGGCTGCATT
>NZ_CAWNTB010000106.1:0-3020 GCF_963877065.1 Vibrio sp. V01_P9A10T6 | reverse complement strand
GGCCTAGCGCAACGTCGTAGGTCGGTCGGGCCTTTGGCTTGGAGATAAGCATTGAGCAAGCCCATCAACAACAAACGAGTTTGCTTATTTTTAGTCTCTTCAACGAATTGGCTTATGTTTTTATCGGCGGTTGGGTTGGAATAGACTAGGCTGTCACGTTGCTGTCTTGGGTTTTTACGTGTCTGGCTTTTGAATGAAAAATAGTGCTCAACTAATACATTCATTGAATTGAGGCTACTTCTCATCTCGCCTTTGTTGACATGCCCAGGAATGGCCAATAAGCGACGACAGGTATTATCAATGCGTTTTTCGGCGCGAGAATTTTTACCATTACCATTGATGAAAGGTCGCTCGAAACGCCGTGAATCTTTCAAACGGATCACTGGGTGTAAGCTCATCAGCTCTTGCGCCAATTTCTCAGAATGATGCAGCGGTAGTGGGTTGCCTTCGAGATCTAAAAACAGGTAGCGAGTGGTAATATCATATTGCTCACGAGTGGCGCTGATACGATAGAATATCCGTTTCGTACCGGTTTCATCTTCAACCCAAATCGGCCTCAGCTTACGATAACGACCGGATCGAGATTCATTTTTGTCTGTAGAAACAAAGCTTAGGACGATTTGTAAATGTTGAGTTTGAGGGTGAGCGATAGAGTAATCGACGTGGAAATCTTGCATTTCAAATTGATAAGGTACGCCGTTGGCTGGCAGCACCACTGATAATGCATCCAACAATGAGGACTTACCCCAAGTATTTTCACCGATCAATGTGGTGAGTTCATCAAAAGCGAGCGATAAACGTTTGATTCCTCTGAATCCGGAAATTTCAATTCGCTCTAGATGCATAGGCAGACTCCTTTTATAACTCAACAAGTTAGCTTCTCGCTGAGTCTGTTTTTCTTTAAGCATAATGGAAATTATGCAGATAAGTAGGCTGCTGGCTCACATATCAAGTGTTTATGTTGGGGCAGCCGAATGAAACAAAGGCTACAAAGCGTGATGAGGTTGACTTAGCGTAATTATATTTTCAAACTCGTTTCATAAAAGTCACGATTCTGTCATGATTCTTCAGCTAGGATAGAGTGGAAAAAGAAGAGAAAGATAAATGATGCATAAAAAGAATAGACCAGCATCAATTATGCTGGCACACATTAATGACACTCACTCATATTTTGAACCGACATCGCTGCAATTGACTCTCCACATTCAACAGCAGACTTTAACACCGTATGTAAGCGCTGGCGGCTTTGCACGAATTGCAACACGAGTTCAGCAATTGAAAGAAGATGCGGCGCGTATGAAGCGGGCCTTTGTATTTTTACACGCTGGGGATTGTTTCCAAGGCACGCTCTATTTCTCGCTATTTAAAGGTAAAGCCAATGCGGACATGCTCAACGCATTGAATCTTGATGCGATGGCATTAGGCAATCACGAACTGGATATGGGTAATGAACCCGTTGCCCATTTTGTTAAACGTATTCAATTTCCATTGCTAGCTGGCAATTGGGATCTTTCCAATGAAAGATCGAATAAGCCTTTTCCAATAGCCGGTAGCCCGCAAGTGATAAGTTATCAACCTCAAGGTAAATACGCTCGCTGGATAGAAAAACAGGCTGGTGATGAAACGATTGCAATTTTCGGCTTGTCACTCGATAAAATGGCTGATATTGCCAACCCAGATCTCGATACTCCATTTATTAACGCTATCCAAACGGCAAAAAATACGGTTGCTGAAATACGCGCTAAAGGGATCAACAAAATTATTCTACTTAGCCATTTAGGTTATGAAGCGGACATTGAGCTCGCACAGCAAGTGGAAGGCATTAGTGTTGTCGTCGGCGGCCATAGCCATCGATTGCAAGGCGACTTTAGTGCACTAGGGCTGATGAAAGATGATGAGTATGGCTTAAGAATTAACGACACTTATGTCGTCCAAGCGGGTTATCACTCTTTGAGTTTAGGTCACTGTTACATCGACTTTTCAGCCGATGGTAAAGTGGAAAAATTTCAGGGTCGTAATGAACTGTTACTTGGTCGTCGACTGTTTCTTGATGCCAGCATGAGCGAGGCGGGTACCGATAATGCCCATTTAGCCGCGTGTGAATTTTTAAGCCAACACCCTAATGTAGTGGTGTGTAAAAAAGATCCGCAGGTACAAGGAATATTGATCGATAAATACATGCCGCGAGTACGTCAGCTACAACAAAATATTATCGCGCATGCTGATCGTTTCTTAAGACACGTCAGAATTCCTGATGAAACTGGGCCGAGTGAGTTGGCTCCTTTGGTGGCTCAATCATTCGTCTATGCCATGCGGCAAAGAGGGCACCCCGTGCAGTTTGCAATACATAACGCTGGTGGAGTCAGAAACTCGCTCAACGCCGGACAAGTTTCGGTGGCAGACATTGCCGGAAATTTATTGCCTTTTGCCGTTCCTATTGGTGTCTACCGAGTGCAGGGAGAAACCTTAATTGAGATGCTTGAAGGGGCGATTAATAATGCGCTGGGCAATGGGGTCGACGGCACAGGTTCTGGCAGTTATCCTTACACCCACAATCTCTCGTTTACTTATGCCGCCGATCGGCCTGTAGGACAACGCATCACAAATGTGTTGTTATTTGATGAGCAAAAAGGTTGGCAACCAATTGATCTTAATCGTTATTATTGTGGAACCTCTTCGGCCTATACCATGAAAGGCAAAGAGGGATATGATGCGATACTGAAAATGAAGGGAGAAGGTTTTGTTTCGAATGTGTCAATGGCCGATGCGTTTATTGAGCTGCTGACGGAAAAACCTGAAATACTTAACCACGCAGGAACTCAACCCCAACATCATTATCAGTAACTCGGTTTGACATAAATTTACTGGCATAGACTTTGCTTTTTAACTTTCAGTCTTAACGCATCTTCAACCCGATGAAGGTGCATGAAGATGTGAAAGGGGAAAGTATAATGTGGATTAGAGATTGGTTAGATGCTGCTGTCGTCGTTGCTTGGGTCAGTGCATGGTCTGTATTGGTG
>NZ_CAWNTB010000105.1:0-3078 GCF_963877065.1 Vibrio sp. V01_P9A10T6 | reverse complement strand
TGCTGGTGGTTAGATAAAACAGAATAATCATTGTGCCAATAGTCAAGGAATAACTATGCAAATTGGTGTACCAAAAGAGACCCTTACGGGTGAAACACGGGTTGCAGCTTCACCGAGTTCGGTAGCGCAATTAATCAAACTAGGCTTCGACGTCTCCATTGAAACTCAAGCTGGGGTTTTAGCCAGTTTTGATGATGCGGCTTTTGAGGCGGCTGGTGCCACGATTGTTTCGACACAAGATGTTTGGAATTCAGACATTATCTTGAAGGTCAATGCGCCGATTGTTGATGAAAAACAATCGATCGATGAGGTTGCTTTGATCAAAGAAGGGGCAAGCCTAATCAGTTTTATCTGGCCTGCACAAAACCCAGAATTGATGGAACAGTTATCAAGTAAAAAAATCAACGTGCTGGCGATGGACTCAGTGCCGAGAATATCCAGAGCACAAGCTTTAGACGCTTTGTCATCAATGGCTAACATTGCTGGCTACCGCGCTGTTGTTGAAGCTGCACATGAATTTGGCCGCTTCTTTACAGGGCAAATTACCGCAGCGGGCAAAGTCCCGCCGGCAAAAGTACTGGTTGCTGGAGCTGGCGTTGCTGGCCTCGCTGCTATCGGTGCCGCAGGAAGTTTGGGGGCAATTGTACGAGCTTTTGATGTTCGCCCAGAAGTAAAAGAACAAGTTCAATCAATGGGTGCAGAGTTTTTGGAAGTCGATTTCCAAGAAACGGCTGGTTCAGGCGATGGTTACGCCAAAGAGATGTCTGACGACTTTAATAAAAAGGCCGCTGAACTGTATGCAGCGCAAGCTAAAGATGTCGACATCATTATCACGACGGCTTTGATCCCTGGACGTCCAGCCCCTAAGCTGATCACCAAAGAGATGGTCGACAGTATGAGCGCTGGTAGCGTGATCGTCGATCTTGCAGCTGCAAACGGGGGGAACTGTGAATACACGGTTGCCGATCAGGTGATTACAACCGCCAATGGTGTGAAAGTGGTCGGTTATACTGATATGGTTGGCCGCTTACCAACACAATCCTCTCAATTATATTCAACAAACATCGTTAACTTGCTGAAATTGTTATGCAAGGAAAAAAATGGGTCCATCAATATTGACTTTGAAGACGTTGTTTTACGTGGTGTGACGGTCGTGAAAGAAGGCGAAATAACGTGGCCAGCACCACCGATCCAAGTCTCTGCTCAACCGCAAGTCAAGACCGCACCAACTAGACCTGAACCCAAAAAACAAGAACCCGTTTCTGCGACGAAAAAAATTACTGGCTTAGTTGCTGCCGTTGGCGCTTTTGCTTGGATCGCATCGGTCGCACCTGCGGCTTTCTTAAGCCATTTCACCGTTTTTGTTTTAGCGTGTGTTGTGGGTTACTACGTCGTTTGGAATGTTACTCATGCTTTACATACTCCTTTGATGTCCGTTACCAATGCAATTTCCGGCATTATTGTGGTCGGAGCTTTATTGCAGATAGGTCAAGGGAGTGGTGTGGTCACTTTCCTCGCGTTTATCGCTGTTTTAATTGCAAGCATTAACATCTTTGGTGGTTTTACAGTCACCAAACGTATGCTTGAAATGTTCCGTAAAGACTAAGGGAGTAATATATGTCTGCAGGATTAGTACAAGCCGCATATATTATTGCTGCTATCTTCTTCATCATGAGCCTTGCTGGATTATCAAAGCAGGAATCAGCAAGAGCTGGTAACTACTATGGTATAGCGGGTATGGCTATCGCACTCATCGCCACTATTTTTCGTCCAGATGCGCAGGGCTTAGCTTGGGTATTGCTGGCGATGGTAATTGGGGGCGGTATCGGTATTCATTATGCTAAAAAAGTAGAAATGACCGAAATGCCCGAACTTGTGGCTATTCTCCACAGTTTTGTGGGCATGGCTGCGGTATTAGTGGGTTATAACAGCTATATCGATGCGCCAATTGTACTCGATCACGCTGAACACGTGATTCATTTGGTTGAAGTGTTCATTGGGGTATTTATTGGTGCCGTCACCTTTACAGGATCTATCGTCGCCTTTGGTAAACTGCGTGGAATCATTTCGTCGTCGTCGCTCAATCTCCCTCATAAGCATAAGCTCAACCTCGCGGCCATTGTTGTCTCCACATTATTAATGATTTACTTTGTTAATAATGGTGGCAGCATGTTTGCATTGATTATTATGACTCTGATAGCGTTCGCGTTTGGCTACCATTTGGTGGCTTCGATTGGTGGTGCAGACATGCCCGTTGTGGTATCGATGCTTAACTCCTATTCAGGTTGGGCAGCGGCAGCGGCTGGCTTTATGTTAGCGAATGATTTGCTGATCGTAACCGGAGCACTGGTTGGTTCTTCAGGTGCCATTCTTTCTTACATTATGTGTAAAGCGATGAACCGCTCTTTTGTTAGTGTGATTGCCGGGGGCTTTGGTCAAGATGTGGCTATCAGCGCAGACGTTGAGTACGGTGAACACCGTGAAATAAACGCTGAAGAAGTAGCCGAAATGCTGAAAAACTCTAAGTCAGTGATCATCACTCCAGGGTATGGCATGGCAGTAGCTCAAGCACAGTATCCTGTTCACGAAATCACGGAGAAGTTACGTGCACAAGGCATTAAAGTTCGCTTTGGTATTCACCCAGTAGCGGGACGTTTGCCTGGCCATATGAACGTACTGCTTGCTGAAGCAAAAGTGCCTTATGACATTGTGTTAGAAATGGACGAAATAAACGATGATTTTACTGAAACGGATACGGTTTTGGTGATCGGTGCAAATGACACAGTAAACCCAGCAGCATTAGAAGATCCGAACAGTCCGATCGCCGGAATGCCAGTGTTGGAAGTATGGAAAGCGCAAAATGTCATTGTATTCAAGCGTTCAATGAATACTGGCTACGCAGGTGTACAAAACCCTCTTTTCTTTAAAGATAATACCTATATGCTTTTTGGTGATGCAAAAGAGAGTGTAGACGCCATCTCAAAAGCGTTATAGCATCTACGATTAGGATAATGAAGAAGCCAGCAAAATGCTGGCTTCTTCTGTTTTTGAGCAATCATTATTGACATGGATATAACA
>NZ_CAWNTB010000104.1:0-3119 GCF_963877065.1 Vibrio sp. V01_P9A10T6 | reverse complement strand
TCATGACGCAGTACATCACCGGCAGGCAGTTGGTCGGGGATCTTAATCGGCACAGCTTTCTCCCTAAGCTATTTTTGGACGTCTATACTGCCGAACTTAACTCAATCAAAACCAGATGTCGATAGCAAAATGAATCTTGCTGTGAAATTGGTTACTATTAGATATCCGTTTACTTACCTGTTGGATACACATGGCGCTAACCTTAACTTTGATTAGGGGATTACCCGGCTCAGGCAAAAGCACCTTAGCAAGGACGCTACATGCAAAGCATTTTGAAGCGGATATGTATTTTATCAATGAGAAAGGCAACTATTGTTATCAGCCAGATAAAATCGAGCAAGCTCATCGGTGGTGTCAACAGCAAGTGGAGCGCTGCTTAGCGCAAGGTGAGGACGTTGTTGTGGCGAATACTTTTGTTCGACATTGGGAGATGCGAGCTTACCAGCAGTTGGCTAAACGTTACCATGCAACCTTAGTGATTAATGTTTGTCGTGCGCAGTACCAGAATGTTCATGGTATCGATGATGCCACTGTTGAGCGTATGCGTCAGCAGTGGCAGGAATGATTAACTAACGCTTCCGCTGGAGTTGGTAAAAGGCAAGGGCTCCCCAACCAAACACTTGCACCCACAAGATCCCCCACTGAGTGCTGATTTGATCCCATGATGCGCCCATTTGGTTCAAACTGAGAAAACTCTGAATGGCAGGCGTACTTGGAAAGAGGTTGGATATCCAAATGATAGGGCGTGGAATTGCTTCTAACGGCCAAATAAAACCAGCTGAAAAAATCAGTGGCATTGAGCTGATTAATACCACTAACGTCACCAATTCTCGCCGCGGTGTAACTGAACCAAGCCAAATGCCGCATAGGCAAGAGGCCAGTAAGAAAGGCAGTAGAAGTAGCAATAAATGCCCCGCACTGGCGAGGGTGTTGACACCATGTGAGGTAAAACTGGCACCAAAGTAGTACATGCTGAGTAGATAATAAACAGCAACAAGGACAATGCTGCGTACCAATATTAATCGTAGCGGTGTGGTATGACTCCAATAGCCATTTCCGTGCTTTTGTGTTCCGCCCATTAATCCTGCCGCCATGATCATGGTTTGTTGTAAGATCAAAACAAACACCGCTGGGACAACGTAATCAACATAACCCATGCGTGGGTTAAAGGTCGGTTTTAGGTTGATGCTTGTGGCGGAATAGTGCTGAGCGGCCAGAGAAAGCGGTTCTCCTTCCATCACTAAACGTGACACTTTACTTTTCGCGGCTAAGGTTCCACCAGCTTGCGATAAGCCCTCAACGATGGTGCCGTACACTAGAAAGTAAGAGGCATCGCCAGCGTAGGCCAGTGTTGGACTTTTTCCAAGTAGTAGGTCTTTATAAAAATGTTCAGGAATCACTAAAATACCGCTAACTTTGCGGTTAAGAAAAGCCTGCTTGGCATCTTCAATGGTACTGTCTCGTTGAATCACTTTGACTTGTGGCGTTGCGTCAACCATGCGTTCTAGTTGGTAACTGGCTTGGCTTTTATCGAGATTGACAATCGAGAGTGTCTGCTCGCGTGGAGTTTGCTGCGTATAAGGCAAAGGGTATAAAAAGGAGTAAAAAACCACGCCACCAAAGACAGTCAACAGCACTACAGGGTTAGTGAATAGCGCTTTTAGCTCTGCTTTAAGTAGAGCAATGAATCGCGTAGTTTCAGTCATGGTTGATTCGCTCGGCTTGCTTGTGTTTACGGATAAGAATCAAAGTGAGCAGCAGCGGCAATGCATAGCCCAGCATTGGCACTAAATACTTAAGTGATGACAGCAATTCAGCGTTATAACTTACTTGGCTTACTTGCACTTCAATGTAGTGACTCACTGGTAGCAGGCTTCGCCACCACTGCGCTAGAGTATTCATATCCGTCACTGGGAACGTAATGCCCATAAACGCAAAACTTGGTGCGGTAAAAGCGCCAGCAAAACTCATCGCTCTTGCCGGATCGAGTGTTAGAAAGAAAAAGAGTGCGCCCATGATCATACAGGCGAGCGTCATTGCAAGTTGTGCGATAATCAATAGAGCAAAACTGCCGTGCATTGGCCACATTAATATTTGATAAAACCAGATTAAAAAACCAATCCCTTGCAACATAAAAATCGGCAGATAACGCATCAATGTTAGCGTTAAAATTCGTAATGGCTTTTCTCCAAGCCACGTTTGCAAACCAAAGTGACGATGGTTTGCTGCCAAAATCATAATGGTACTGACCACGACAACGATTTGCCAAAGAGCGGGTATAACCGCCGAGACTAAAAATTGCGCATAGTTTGTATTGAGATTAAACAGGGGCGTAATCTGTGTCCTGATTGGTACGGCTCGCCCCATCGCACTCAATGTGGTTTGTTGGCTAGTCGCTAGGTTTTTTACGACATCCACTTGGGCATTGAACGTACTTTGTGCTTGAACAATAGCAGAGTTGATCAATCGTCCAACCAAAATGTATTGGCTATTGAAGAAGGTCGATACTTGTGGCTGCTCACCACGAAATATTGATTTATCAAATTGATACGGAATGACAACGTACGCGTAAATGTCACTTTTAATTAACGCAGTTTTGGCTTGATTGACATCTTGGAACTGGTGCGTGACTGCCATGGTCGAGGTTGCATCGAAATCTCTTATCAATTGACGTGACAATTGGCTGTGAGACAAATCGACCACGCCAATCGGCAGATCGCGCACTATCCCTTGTGAGAAAATCCACCAAATACTGAATGCCAATACTATTGGTATCCAGCTTAGGCTAGACAATAGCCAAGGGTCATGGCGCAGCAGAGGCCATTGAGGGCGAACCTGAATCGACATAAGGCTTATAGCTCAACCACTAAACTCATTCCCATACGCAAACCTTCGACAGGTGTGGTAGGGCGAGCTTCGATTTCAAAGGTGCGTAAATCAAACCCTTGTGAGGCGTCTGTTGATCGCCATGTGGCGAAATCACCCATCACTGCAATGTGGGAAACGATAAATTCTACTTTGGCTTCTAAAGCAGGTAAGTAAGCCGTAAATGTTGTGCCTTTCGTAAAATGCTTGAGTTGATCTTCGCGTACGTTGAGCACCGCCCATGAGTCTTGGGT
>NZ_CAWNTB010000103.1:0-3388 GCF_963877065.1 Vibrio sp. V01_P9A10T6 | reverse complement strand
CTCTACTACTTAGCATAGGTTCTGCGTTAATCAGTACCTATCTCGCCGCGGCGATCTGCTTTGTGATATTGCAATCATTGTGGCACAGCCGTCACTGGTCAAAAGTAGAGAACGCTTTATCACCGTTACTGGCTATGCCTCACGTCGCTTTTGCCATTGGTTTTGCTTTTTTATTCTCACCAAGCGGCATGACGGATCGCCTTTTGTATCATCTGTTTGGAACCTCATTCATGGGAGATGGCGCTTCACTTTTAGTACGCAACCCTTACGCAGTCGGATTAACCTTAGCGTTAGCACTTAAAGAAGTTCCTTTTTTACTGCTGATGAGCATCCCCATTTTGCAGCAATTAAACATTGATAAACTGCAACAAGCAGCGGCTTCGCTGGGTTATTCTCAACCCCAACTATGGCTAAAAGTGATCTTCCCACAGTGGTTAAATAAACTGCGGTTTGCCCTCTTTGCCGTGATTGCCTACGGCGTATCCGTTGTCGATTTGGCACTCATTTTAGGCCCCAATAATCCACCAACGTTTGCAGTATTGGTATGGCAGTGGTTTAGTGACCCTAACTTAGCCTTAATTCCTCGCGCCGCCGCTGGCGCCGTTCTGTTGTTTATACTTGCCAGCGCCATGTTATTGATCGTTCTCTTCATCGAAAAGTGTTCCACGCAACACTACAAACGCTGGCAATACTCAGGGCGCTATGCGCTTTCCTTGCCAGGAAAATCACTGTTTTTATTCATCATTACCTTATCTCTGCTGATGTTGCCTTTAATGGTGGTTTGGAGTTTTGCACAACGTTGGCGCTTTCCAGACTTATGGCCCAGCCAGTTCAGTACCCGTTTTTGGGACAACGAATGGTTGAATATCGCACCAACCATTTATCAAAGCGTACAATTAGCGCTATTCAGCACTGTGATTGCGCTGGTGTTATCTCTACTCGCTCATGAGTATAAGCTCAAATATCAGCGCCATTTACCCAGTTATTTGATCGCCTTGCCAATGCTCATTCCTCAGCTTTCACTGTTATTTGGCATGCAGATCGCCACACTCTTTTTAGCCAGCGATCAGTATTGGCTTTGGGTTACATGGTCACATGTATTCTTCGCCTTTCCTTTTGTCTACCTTGCGTTGGATGGCCCGTGGCAAAGCTACAATCAAAACCTGACTAAAGCAGCGTTGAGTTTAGGAAAAACGCCGTGGCAAGTATTTTGGCAAATTAAAACGCCGCAACTCTTACCAGCCATCGTTTACGCGGCAGCGGTTGGAATGAGTGTGAGCTTAGCGCAATATTTGCCGACTTTAATGCTCGGCGCAGGAAGGATCGCTACTATTACTACCGAAGCCGTTGCACTCTCAAGTGGCTTTGACCGCAGAGTCACCGCCATCTATGCAATTTGGCAAGCCCTACTGCCTTTAATTTTTTTCACCTTGGCGATTGTGATCAGCCGCATTCAAACTCATCGCCGTACCATGAACCCTATTGTTAAAAAAACTGCCCGTAAGGAAGCCATTACTCATGACGTTCTGCCTCGAAAACCTCGCCATCCATAAACAAAATGGTGAAGTTCTCTTATCGGATTTAAATATCACCATCTCCCCAGGTGAAATTGTTAGCTTAATGGGGCCGAGCGGCTGCGGAAAATCAACGCTACTTAATGTAATTGCGGGTCATTTGGGGAGGGATTTTAGCTTCCAAGGCAGAGTTATACTGGACGATGTCGACATCACTTTACGGCCTGCACATCAGCGGCAAGTCGGTATTTTATTTCAAGATGATCTGCTCTTCCCACATCTGACGGTTTGGCAAAATTTGGCTTTTGCCTTGCCCAACTCGGTAAAAAGCCATGAACGGCAGTCTCAAGCAGAAAAAGCATTGCAGAAAATTTCTCTCGAACATCTTGCCAATGCTTACCCAGAACAGATATCTGGGGGGCAGCGAGCACGTATTAGCTTGGCTCGCATGCTACTGGCTCAACCTAAACTGGCACTATTGGATGAACCATTTAGTAAGTTAGATAAAGCACTGCGGATCCAATTTAGGGATTGGGTCTTCAATCAACTGGTCGCTGAAGGCATTCCGACCTTGATGGTCACGCACGATAAAGACGATGTTCCGCCTAACAGCCGCATTTTAACCTGCTCATGGGAGAGCGCACATGCTTGATCGATTTAGTGTCAAAATCATTCGTTGGCCACTAGAGAAAACAGCTCAAGGGCTTCATCGCTTAGGCATTACAGCGAACCAAACGACACTCTGGGGTTTTGCTTTAGGTTGCTGTGCACTTCCTGCACTTGCTTTCTCGCAGTACACGCTGGCATTAATTTTCATCATACTAAACCGAATAGCAGATGGCCTTGATGGTGCATTGGCAAGAATTCAGGGGGTCAGCGATGCGGGAGGATTTCTTGATATCAGTTTAGATTTTCTGTTTTACTCGCTCATCCCGTTTGGTTTTGTGCTGGCTTCACCTGAGCACAATGCGGTGGCTGGTGCCTTTTTGATCTTTTCTTTTATCGGTACGGGAAGCAGCTTTCTTGCCTTCGCCGTGATGGCCTGCAAGCGAAACATCCACAGCCCTATCTACAAGAATAAATCACTGTATTACATGTCAGGCTTGACTGAGGGTACGGAAACGATTGCTTGTTTCGTCCTGTTTTGTCTTTTTCCTCAACATTTTGCCTTAATAGCTTATCTATTCGGCGGCGCATGCTGGTTCACCACCATTACCCGCATTTATTCTGGATTTCAAACACTCTCTAACACTCACTCACGTCAAGAATACAACCATGATTAACGGTATCACTTTTGGCTTCGAACTACGGCTTCAAATCCAGATAATGTAATACATTGGGTAATCGTATAACTCTTCGAAATTCTCATCAATTGAACCAGTGGCATGCTAAACTGCGCACTTACTAACGCAGTGGCATAACGATGCCTAAGGTTGCATTTATGACTTTGACCAGACCCGTTAAAATAGCGATCTTACTCTTTCTGATCCCGACTCTTATTTTTTCGTTAGCCATCCCAATATTAATCAATCCGTTGACACGCTATGTGCTGGAAAGCAAACTCGATACCGTCAATCTTTACTTGGCCAATAGAGCTCAGAGCTTAAATGATATGATTTTAGATCAAGTCGCTCAGATAAATTATGAATGCCAAGCAAGCGATATGTCATTAATTCGTGATTCCAAGTACTACAACCGATTTATTAGAATGATCGCGGTTGTCAACAAAGACGGGCGTAGCTGCTCGACTGTCGGTTTCCCATTACAACTTTCGGATGAGTTGAAAGCCTATGACCTCTCTTCAGGGTTTTACATGTCCACCACTCCCGCACTTTTTAATACAGAAAAAGAGCTACTTATTTATTATCAAAAAG
>NZ_CAWNTB010000102.1:0-3463 GCF_963877065.1 Vibrio sp. V01_P9A10T6 | reverse complement strand
AACATTATAATTACTTATTTCTGAATTATATTTGGATATCATTATCTTCTTGTGTTCTATAGCATCTTTCCAATCCGACAAAATAGTATTTATTATTAATATCGAAATTGAAAAAAACAGTGGAATTATGACTTTCACTAATTCCTCAATCGCCTCAGAACTCTTATCAAAATATAAAGAAAGACAATCGGAATTAATATAAACCACAAATGGAACAAACAAGAAAAAAACTATAAGAAAGACCTTAAAAGTAAATACTGACCGTTTCATAAATACACCTAAAAATATAACGCCCGCTTAAGGGGCAGACAACGCTACTACCAACTTACCGCATAACACCGTAATCACAAAAACCAACGCATAGTAAAAATGCTGCGCGTTGGCTGTCCCTCTTGAAGCGTTTGTTAAATTTATTGTTCGAGATGTTTTAGGTATCTGTAGTAAAACTTTGCAAACTAACAACTAGCTTGTTTTCATACAATAAATCTCTTGCTTTTTCTACAACTGCCTCAACCCTTGCAATTAATTTTTTGGTCAACGAAAGTAGGGCGCTTTTCAGGTTAATACACTACTTTGCGATTATTCTATGCATCTTATGCGCTGCTTCAATACCACCCATTTTATTTTCTGCTTGATCATAACAGTGGATATCCGCTGTTTTTCCAGACGCATACAAAGTCAAAATAAGTGAATGAACATTTTTTTCATCTGCAGAAACATAACACCAAACGTTATCTGACCTTTTGAAGTATAAAGGGTTTATACCAGAACCTTCCCAAAGTGTTACAGCTGTAATAGTTACATTTTGGCCAAAGGTCCAAGCCATAGTATTTGTGGAAAGCAAAGCAGATAAAATGAGCAGGACAATATTTTTTTTCACAACGATTCCTCTATAGATGAATAAAATTTAACGCCCGCCTAAGGGGCTGACAACGCATAACACTAAACTCAAACACAACAACTGCAACCACCGCGGTTCATTGGGACTGAAAACGCCACGCGTTGGCAGTCCCTTTGAGGCGTTTGTTAGTTTCGTAGCCTATTGTTTAACAATGACTTTTTAAACTCATTTGCTTGAAAGTAATTTTACGCAAAAGCATCACGCAAACACACGTCCAACGCCAAAAGCTGTGAAGTTGGCTGCCAAAACGTTAAGAGTCCACGACAAAGAAAGCCAGATCACAGCGATGATTCAGCCTTTTATGAAACCAAACTGATCAAATTGAACGTCCGACAACATTGAAGCATCAAAGCTTATTGGTTATCCGCGATTTTGAAACCGCTGAACTTTCAACGCTTTCTACAAAATCAACATCAGGAAAAACCCAAAAGCTAAATTGTGCAGCTTGAACGATAAAGGCTAAATTTTCAGAACCTTGTGCGTGAATTTTTGATGATTTTCCTGAGAGAAACTAACGCCCGCCTAAGGGGCGGGCAACGCATTACCACTAAACTCAAACACAACAACCGTAATCACCACGGCTCATAGGGACTGGAAACGCCACGCGTTGACAGTCCCTCTTGAGGCGTTTGTTAGCTTCGTAGCCTATTGTTTAACAATGATTTTTAAATACATTTGCTTGAAATGTATTTTACGCAAATGCATCACACAAACACACGTCCAGAGCCAAAAGCTGTGAAGTTGACAGCCAAAACTCAAAACAATAAAGGTTAAGTTGGCCACGGTTAAGAGTCCGCGACAAAGAAAACCAGATCACAGCGATGATGCAGCCTTTTATGAAACCAAACTTTCTGTGTGGAACGTCCAACAACATTGAAGCATCGAGGTTTGATGATTTTCAGCGACTTTGAAACCACTGAACTTTCAACACGTTCGACCAAATCAGCATCAAGAAAAAACGCAAAAGCCAAATTATGCAATTTGAACGCTATAAACGGTTTTTTCAGAACGATTGAGCTTGAATTTTGACGATTCCGGCCTTTAAGAAGCTAACGCCCGGCTAAGGGGTTGACAACGCACCACCGAACTTAAAAAACACACTTAAACACTGAACTTCAATTTTGCACTAAAACCGCCACGCGTTGGCAATCCCTCTTGAGCCGTTTGTTAAATTACAATTGCTTGTAGAAGTAAACTGTTGCTTCTAACTTTCCGCTAGAACTACGCGCAAACTCTGGAATTTGACCAGCTTCGATGTAGCCAATCGAACGATATAGTAAAGAAGCCACATCACCTAAGCGAGTATCCAAAACGAGTAACTGCAAACTAAGCTCTAATGCCGTTTTTTCCATCAGTGACATTAATTTCTTACTGACACCTTGGCCACGAGCACTTGTTTTAACCATCAATTTTTCAACTTCCCCTCGATGTAAACCATTTGCTTTAGAGCATAGAGAAAGTTGAACTGCACCGATGATGGCATTTTCATCTTGAGCAATAAATAAACGACGCTTTCCTGACTTTAAATCCGATTCTACCCCACTCCAGTATGACTCGATTTCTTCTCTGTCGATCGGAGTTAAAAAACCGACTGAAGCACCACTCTCAACACAATCTATAAGCAATGAATTTAACTGAACTGAGACGCTAGAGGTTGAATTAATTTCCTTTATTTCCACTGAACTATCCTTGTAATTTAACGCCCGCTTAAGGGGCAGACAACGCTACTACCAACTTTCCGCATAACACCGTAACCACAAAAACCAACGCATAGTAAAAATGCCGCGCGTTGGCTGTCCCTCTTGAAGCGTTTGTTATGGCGCAATTCTCAAGTTAGGCCATATAACTAGCCAACCCTTTGACTTTACTCGATTTTCGAAGGTTCCATATGCTCGTTTAGGATTATGTGTGATTAAACCTTGAAATAAACTCTCGAAACCAAAGGCTGATATACATTCATAATGATCGTGCTCGACTTTTCTCACTGCTACCGCCGTTTCTTTTTCAGGCCAATAGCTCATGGCATCCAATGTGCTTTGGTAAGGATCGTCGCCATTTTGTAAGTGCATCTTGGCTTGATTTTTCACTTGCCAATTGATCTGGGGCATTTGCTCCGATAACTTGAGTTCAAGTGATTTTTCATAATCTGAATCGACACAATCAGCATCGAAGAAAATGACATCAATATCGTTTAATGGCGTCGGCTTTACGTTGCGATGTAAAAAGTCCCAGACAAGGTTTCGCACAAAACCTGCGGCTATGTAGCACTGAGGCAATTCAAGCTGGTAAACACATTCCAGTGCTTCAAATCGAACGGGATCTTTTCTAACTAAATCAACGATAGTATCCATTTTTCACCTTGCGCCATAACGCCCGGCTAAGGGGTTGACAACGCACCGCCGAACTCAAAAAACACACTGTAAACGCTGAACTTCAATTTTTCACCAAAGCCGCCACGCGTTGGCAATCCCTCTTGAGCCGTTTGTTATGCAAATTCAATGAGATAAACCGAATTTACACGACCAAAAGCCACAATTGCAATGGTTGAGTGATTCAAGAACC
>NZ_CAWNTB010000101.1:0-3543 GCF_963877065.1 Vibrio sp. V01_P9A10T6 | reverse complement strand
GGGCGTTATGCAACTCAGGTAAATTTAGGAGTTCAATCTTTTGTGATTTCTCCGGCCATTCGTTTTATGTTGTCGGCAAATGAGCTTTTTTGCCCTCAAATTCGTAGCTAACTCAAACCGTAAAACAGGCAAATTTCTTTGTTTGCCTCAATCAGTTTTAGCGTTGGCGTGTTGTGAATCTTGTGGGCGCAAAGTGTGGAAAGTGCAAGTTTATCGAGCATTTTGCTTTTTCTGAAGTTTTCGCTCGTTGAGTTTGTCTGATTCAAAAGCTTGGTTGGTTGTTGAAAGGTGGACTTTGTTTTGGCGGCTTATTTATCTCGGCTCCTACTTGGGTTGATTCTTGAATCACTCAACCATTGCAATCGTGGCTTTTGATCGAGTAAAGTCAGTTTATCTCATTGAATTTGCATAACAAACGGCTCAAGAGGGATTGCCAACGCGTGGCGACTTTAGCGCAAAATTGAAGTTCAATGTTTACAGTGTGTTTTTTGAGTTCGGCGTTGCGTTGTCAACCCCTTAGCCGGGCGTTATGGCTCATTCAATTGGCTAGGGCTGTATATAAAAACAGTTTCTCTTGTTTTCATGCTTTAATCTGTATAAGTTACCCATCATTTTCTAACAAAGTAGGCAATTAACAAGTGCGTAGTTCATTGAGAAAAAAGGTAATTCAAGTTTGTTCCAAGAAGATTGAACAGAAGGGTGATAATGTAGGCGTTTCATTTTATGCATTTTTTGCTAATAAAAATGACGATCCAGATTTGTTAATGGAAGCCGCAACATGGTGGATTCAAGAACACAAATTAGATCATTTTGAAAAAGCTCATAAAATCATGGCAATGGTAAAATCTGATATTTAGTGAACTGAGCCATAACAAACGGTTTAAGAGGGACTGCTAACGCGTGGCGGTTTTTGCTTAAATCAACATTTGTGATTACGGTTGCTATTTTAGGTTCGGTGTTTTGCGTTGTCAGCCCCTTAACCGGGCGTTAGGCGAAAAGAGGTAACAATTCGGATGAGTGTCTTTGGTCAAGAATTAGAAGTTTCATTGTTGTTAGGAATTTGGGGCGCATTACTATCCACAATTCTATTTATCCTGAAGCTACACGAGGCTTGGGGGCAGAGGTTTAAAATTGAAGTATCATCAATAACAAGAAGTTGCGTGGATCTTGGGCACGATATAAGTATTAAGAACTTGTCAGCAAAGCCCGTGTTATTGGAATACCTAGAACTTTATTCAAAAAAAGGATGGCCTCCATTTTCTACGGAAAGTTATATTTGGTCTCCAGAAGATTCATGGTTAAACGCTCGAATTGAGCCATCCGACAAAAAAGTATACAACTTCAATCAGGGTGACTATTTTTCTCTATCTGGTAAAAAAGTATATGTGAGGCTTCATTTTGCTGGTCGTAAACCTTTCGTAAAGAAAGTCGCAGGTTGAAAAAATCGCCTAACAAACGGCTCAAGAGGGATTGCCAACGCTTGGCGACTTTAGTGCAAAATTTCAGTTCAGTGTTTAAGTGTGTTTTTTGAGTTCGGCGGTGCGTTGTCAACCCCTTAGCCGGGCGTTATGTGCCTATCCATCACCCTACCATTGATAATATTGTAGTGTTGATATAGGATCTAAAAACAAATACGACGAAAGTACCGGGGTTCTAAATGAGAGTTGAAAAGAAAAAAGTAACTAAAGCTATGATTCTTCGCTCTGTTGCAAGTTCGACGGCGATTGAGACAGGAAAATCTGTAAAGTCCATAGAACGTAAGTTGAAATCAGATAAGAGTAAGTACGATTCTTTGTCATTAGCTGTCTAAGATATCACGTACAAGACGCTCCATATGCTGATAGTCACCGCCAACACCAGCGTGTATAGAGCGGATATAGAATTCCTTGTGCTTGTCCCACAAAGAATAGTCCAATAGTCCATACCCGGCTTCCTGACTCATGTAGTCCATCAAAAGTCTGCTAACTCTTCCGTTTCCTTCACGGAAAGGATGGATCAAAATAAATTCTACATGACTTCTCGCAAGAAAAGAGACAAGTTCTTCTTTAGTAAAGGCCGCTAAGTTCAATTGTTGTGACAAGTAGTCGGCTTCAAATCTACATATTTGGCGCTCTATTTGGAGTGGTGCCGTAAACTCAAAATCACTTTTCCACATTCTAACATTTCTAATGCAGCCAGCCCAAGGATATACATTGCCAAGCCATTGGCGATGCCAGTCGATAACGGTTTGAAAACTCAAGTTAAGCGCTGGGTCATTACATGAAAATACCTTTTCATATAGCTTAACCAAAAGTATTGCCTCTACATCATTGATTTCATCGATATCAGTAATGTTTAACTTGTTTAAGAGAACCTGATCGTTGGAGCCAGGCTGATATTGAGTTTCGGCGGTATCTACGTCATATCTGGACATAAAATGGGACTAAAAAAGGAAATTTAATGTAGTGTAAAGGCACATAACAAACGGTTCAAGAGGGACAGCCAACGCGCGGCATTTTCATTATGCGTTGGTTTTTGTGGTTACGGTGTTATGCGGAAGCTTGGTTGTGGCGTTGGCTGCCCCTTAACCGGGCGTTAGTTTCTATCTAGAAAAAATCATCAAAAGCTCAGATTCAATGCCCTGAAAAATCAACCGTAAGTGTTCAAGTCGCACAATTTGGCTTTTGAGTTTTGCCTGATGCTGATTTAGTAGAAAGTGTTGAAAGTTCAGCTATTTCAAAGTCGCTGAAAGCCAACAAGCCTCGAAGCTTCGATGTTGTCGGATGTTCAACACGGTCAGTTTAGTTTCACAAAGGGCTTCATCACCGCTGAAATTATGCTTTCTTTGTCGCGGACTCTTAACCGTGGTCAACTTAACCTTGATCGTTTTAAGTTTTGGCAGCCAACTTCACAGCTTTTGGCGTTGGACGTGTGTTTGTTTGATGCTTTTGCGTAAAATAACTTTCAAGCAAATTTTTTGAAAAATCATTGCTAAACAAGGGGCTACGAAACTAACAAACGCCTCAAGAGGGACTGTCAACGCGTGGCGTTTCCAGTCCCAATGAGTCTCGGTGGTTACGGTTGTTGTGTTTGAGTTTTGTGGTAATGCGTTGTCAGCCCCTTAGGCGGGCGTTATGTGCTAGTTAGTGTACGCCGAATTCTTTACTATGATTTCGTTAATAAAGACTACTGCGGAAATGTGATAGGATTTTTGTTATGAAAGATAGGAAAATGAGTGAGGTCGAAGAGCCCAAGTCACCGTGTATTAGACAGTGCTGTTTAGATGAAATGGATATTTGTTTGGGATGTTTTAGATCGTTGAATGAAATTATTGATTGGCATTCTTCAACGATAATTGAAAAGAACAAGATTCTTATCGTATGTTGTCAAAGAAGGAAATTGGCTCAAAAATCGAGGTTTTAGTTTTATCTAAAAGTACTACTGGTGATAATTTTGTCTAAATTGGCTGAGAGTTTGTTAGAAAATGAGCATATAAAAACGGCCCTTGACGTCGTGGGCCGTTGATATTTAGTAATGCAAGGCTAGTGCTCAGGTGTTTCTAGC
>NZ_CAWNTB010000100.1:0-3600 GCF_963877065.1 Vibrio sp. V01_P9A10T6 | reverse complement strand
TCGCTTCACTAAAACGGTGCATCCCGGCGTTGGTAGCGCAGTACGTGGCATAACCAGGGTAACCAATAGCCCCTAAACTTGAGCCAATATTTAAAATAATCCCCGGTTTATTCAACCAATGTATCGCCGATTGAGTCAGTTGCATCGGAGCAAGTAAATTCAAATGCAGCTCCTGCTGCACTGAAACTGCGGTTCGTCTGGCTAATAAGCGAAACTGGTTGATGCCCGCATTATTGATCACCACACTGATTCGTTTCTGGCCCATAAAAAAGCGCTGAATGAAGGTGTTGATCTGCTCTATTCCTGACTCTGTGCTTAAATCTGCACTCAAAATCAGATGCTTCTCAGGCATGGGTAGCGTTTGCCGAAGTTGCTCGAGTTTTTGACCATCACGAGCCACCAGAACTAGACTGGCTCCTTGCTTAGCAAGCAGCAATGCGATGCGTTGCCCAATACCACCGGAAGCGCCAGTGAGTAAAACATGTCGATGATTAAGATCCATATTGCGACCTTACACCTTGCGAAGCTAAATCTTGCGAACCTGCATGCACCATTGACTCGCAAGGAAGCGGTAGTTCTCGCAGCATCTGCCCATACAGATCAAACACCATGTTTGCAGAGCGGATGATGGCCTCTTGGTCGGATACACACTGAATGTTGTTCATTAACGATTCAAAAAAACGGATGTGCCCTTGGTCAAGTTCACTGTGCGAAGTGAGATAGGTCATCGCCGCATCAGGAAGATCCAAACGCTGTTTGACTAACCGTGCGATATTCCCACCGACACCCACACTGGTTCCTTCAAGTACCCACACCATACCAAATAAGCTCAACGGGTTAGCGCGATCAATCTGGTGATAAAGATACGCCACCATGAGTTCGATGGAAGCGCTGACCCGCCCTGCACCCTCATTATGACGCACTGCGTCCACATCACCACCGCACGCTTTAATATCGTTCAAGATCCACTCTTGGTGGCCTTTTTCTTCATCGATGTACTCGGCAATCGCCGTTCGTACCCACTCATATTCATCGCCTAAGCGGCTGCCACATGCCATCAGCAGTGGCACCGTATGTTTAACATGGTGATAAGCTTGAGTGAGAAAACGAATATACATCTCTAGGCTGATCTCACCTCTTGCGCAGGCATCAAATACCGGAGCTTGCAACATCTGCTGCTGTGCTGGCTCAGTTTGTGTTTTTAAAATATGGAAAAATTTGCTCATTTTAAAGCTCCTCAGCCATTGAATAGAAGGAAGGAATAGAGATAAAAACCGCCTGTGGATTAGTGGTGTGGTGCGCCAAGCGAGCCTCTTGCAGTGCGTTTTCAATAGCTAAGCGTTTTGGGCGACCATTAGCGGTCAGCCACTTTTGCCAGCAGTGAATATCGCTCACCAACCAAAGCTGCGTGATGTGTGCGTAATCGGGCAACACGCTATTGAGCTGTTGCACGCGCGTAACGAGATCAGGTAAAGGACTGTCACTGACGGCCGTGAGGCCTGCCTGCCCGTCGCCCACCACCACAAATCGATGGTGTGCAATCAAAGCCAATGCTTGAGATTCAATCCATTCAGGGGCCACGTTGCGCCCAAAACTGGTGATTATTAGGTTCTTTTTACGCCCGATGATGGTTAAAAAACCCTCATCATCGATTGTGGCCATATCGCCAGTTGACAACCACTCGTGGCTAAACGGCTCACCTAAATACCCCAAAGCCGTGTTGCCTTTAACTAACAATTCGCCATCTTGTGCCAGCGAAACCTGAAGATGAGACAGCACCTGTCCGCACGACCCCGGCTTATTTTGTTGGGGTGTATTCATACTCACGACCGAAGCACTTTCAGACAAACCATACCCTTCAAAAGCGGGAATGCCGAGCTGGCGAGCTGCGTCAATTAATTGGGGAGCCACTCGCGCCCCGCCCACGGCAACCCAGCGTAAAGGCAGCGCAAGAACTGGGCTCTGCTTGACGACTTCAATTAATGCCAGCAATAACGCAGGCGTTAGCACCAAGCTTGACGGCTGAAACTGTTGTAGTGCGAGTGCGAACGTTGCACCACAGAACTGGCTAGAACCGGTCAAACCTACTTCGCTGCCACAGACGACTGTTGATGTCACACCCAGAACCAAAGGAACATACACACCCGTGATGTTTTCTAACAAGGTTGAGAGAGGCAGCATCACGAGGTGACGCTCAACTTGCGCGGACATTTTCTCTGCGATCGCCAGCGTGACCGCTTGCATATTTTCGTCACTCAAACACACCCCTTTCGGCGTTCCGGTGGATCCAGACGTAAAGGTGATTTTTTGCGTCAAAGGCAACACCTGTGCTGATGGATTCGCCAAATAGACAAAAGCAGGTAGGTGGCTGAGCGTTGAGAAAGGTTCACCTAGCGTTGGCCAATCACCTAAGCAAACATCAACCCCCGATTCATACAGTAAGTGTTCAACCTGTGCCTTACTAAAGAAAGTAGGTACAGGAACGAGCACTATTTTTGCGTGCATGGCCGCAAGGTCGATGATCACCCAATCCAAACTATTTTCAGCTTTTAATGCAATACGCTGAACCTGCCACTGGCGTAATGTGCGTGCTGTGGCTTCCACCTTTTCTAAGAGCTGTTGATAGCTCAGCGCTATCTTTTCTTGTTTGGCATTGTGCCCAATGAAGGCAATGCTATCTGGCTTTTGCTGCGCATGTTGATGAAGCGCCGATAAAATTCGGTTCATAGCAAAGGCCTCACGCTTGTTTTTGGTTTAAATGAAATCGGTTGAGCAACGCCAGCCCCTGCGCCAAATTTCCCGCTAAAATTCGAGGGCTGTGTTGGTAATAACTGCCCCAAATTTGGTTGGCGTTAGGAATGCAAGATGCTGACGCTTTCGCGATCAATGTCGGTTGTAAACCAAATCGACGCATCAAAGCATGCAGTGGATCCGTTGCTGTAAAAACGCACCATTCATACCCTAAATCAACCAGCTGTTGCGCGATCAAAGTAAAGTGCAGCGCCGATAAACCACGACCAAAAGAGGCCAGTTGGCCAAATTCAATCAAAGCACTTCGGGATACTCGGCAATCAAAACGCTGCGATAAAATTTCATCGGCAGGTTGGTCAAGGTATTGTTCGAGAAACAGAGGCTCTTGCTGCGCTACGCGAAAACCACATACGGATTTCATTTCGTCATGATCAAGCAGAGCTAAATAAGCAGGCATAAAAGTAATAAGGCGTGCATCAAACGCTTGCTGATAACGCTCGCGCACAAGGTGTATGGCTTCCAACCAGCGAGGATGAGAAGGATCAATTACGGCCAATTGCAGATCAGATGCTGAGCGTATGGTTTTCATCGGCATTTCCTTTTTGCTTACTCTGTAAACAAAAATAACGGACGTAACTTAAGAATCCCTTAATAAGAGATTTTTTCTTCAACTCAATGGATGATGAGCCGTTGAATATCCGATACCACTTAGCTCACTAACAAATGTGTGGCCAAATCTGAACTGAACGATTTTTCTAAATTAGCCTGTCACGGATTGGCTTAGATACGGAAAATTATCATTTTCTACTATCGCCATTTGTATTGGTTCTAACACGGTGACATCTTGCG
>NZ_CAWNTB010000099.1:0-3608 GCF_963877065.1 Vibrio sp. V01_P9A10T6 | reverse complement strand
GCCACATGCTTCGCAGACTTGGATATCAACGTCTTTTTCGATACTCATTGTGAATCCTCTTAGTAAATGTATGGACATTCTAACGGGCAAATCGTTTATCAGCCACAAAAAGCCAATCAGGTTTGGGGTAAATCGCGTCTTATTTTGGTTGTTCGAAAGTTTTTAGCCATCGTTATGAATTAATGAGTGTGATATTGCTCAAATAATCACTAGTTTTTGTGTCATAAATTTGTCAGAACAGTGTTCAGTTCGTTGCGAATTGTTGATGATTGTAAGATTATTCGGTTGAAACAATTATTAATATTATAAATTGCGCTTCATCCATTAGTGGTGATGACTAATAAACTGGAAATTTAAGTTTTATTAGTGATAGCTAAAGGAGTGACAGTAACAAGCCAGTAGATAACGCTTTTAACAAGATAATTCTGGTTTGAATTTACTGTTTTAAGGGATGGTTTTTTAGACAGAAAATGCCATACCACGAGGGGTGATTCGCGAAACGGCACTATCATCGCAATTGAGTTAGATGGATTAATAAAAAAGAGAAGAGTCTGGACCATGCCAAAGCGTAGTAAAGAAGATACTGAAATCACCATTCAGAGAATAATGGATGCTGTTGTCGATCAGCTATTGAGACTGGGTTACGACAAAATGTCGTATACCACGTTGAGTCAGCAAACAGGGGTTTCACGAACGGGGATTAGCCACCATTTTCCAAAGAAAACCGATTTTACGGCCGCTTTAGATGGGCGGATTTTTAAGCTGTTTGTTGAGCATTTAGATTTTGAAAATGACCTTTCAAGCTTTTCAAATAGCTGGATAAATGCGCTGGAAAATGCACAATTTTTGGCTATTTTGCGTTTATTATTTCATCATGTTGTGACGACTGAAAATGCGGATGAATTTGCAGCAAACGGTGTCGATCGGTTATACAAAACGGTGGCTGTACAGTTTGGCAAAGAGAGCGCAAGGGAGCTTGAGTGGCTGATTGGTAAATCACTGATTAAAATGAGTCAATAATTTGGCACTTTGTGCAAGCTTGTATTGTCGACTTTAACACTAAAGCCAACGGAGAAGTTGGCTTTAGTGCTTTTTGTAGAGAGTTATAGAGAGATTGTGTCGATCAATCGTACAACGTTGGGATCGGTTGACGTTTATGCTGAGTTGCTGTGTAAATCGCGACAAGACGGTCAATCACGTGCTGTGAAACAGGCTTCCCTTCTAAAAAATCATCGATTTGGTCATAACTTAAGTTTAACGCATCTTCATCTGCTTTTTGTGGTGCGAGCTCTTCTAAATCCGCGGTGGGTGTTTTTTGAACCAATTGCTGTGGTGCGCCTAATTGAGCCGCTACCGCGCGCACTTGACGTTTACTCAAGCCAAAAAGTGGTGCTAAATCACACGCGCCATCACCAAATTTAGTATAAAAACCGGTGATGTTTTCTGCGGAATGATCCGTGCCGAGTACTAACGCACCAACAAAACCTGCAATTTCGTACTGTGCAACCATGCGAGCGCGCGCCTTTACATTTCCTTTCACGAAATCAATTTTGGCACTGTCAGTTGGAGTTAAGCTTGTGCCTTGTAGCGCATCAAGAGAGGCTGAGTGCAGGCCATCTACACCCGCTTTAATATTGACCGAAATTGAGTGTGTAGGTTGAATGAAGGAGAGAGCAAGCTGCGCTTCATCCTCATCTTTTTGTTCGCCATAGGGTAAACGAACGGCGATAAACTGATAGTCGTTAACGGCGTATTCTTGGTTGAGTTGTGTCACGGCGAGCTGGGCTAGACGGCCGCACGTTGTTGAGTCGACGCCACCACTGATGCCAAGCACTAAAGACTTACAACCAGATTCAATCAATTTGCGTTTAATAAACTCAACGCGCCGTTCAATTTCATAAACAGGGTCAATGGATGAGAGAACACGCATCTCATCACGGATCATTTGTTCCATTAGGGTTCCTTTTCCTGCAAGCAATATAAATCTTTGGTGTATCATACCGAAATCATCAGATTAGAAAACCGAGAAAATGGTTTTCAGACTTGAATAGGATTGCTATGACTAAAATTGCCGTCTTTGGGAGTGCTTTTAACCCTCCGAGCTTAGGACATAAAAGTGTGATTGAATCGCTAAGTCATTTCGATTTAATTCTGTTGGTACCGAGCATTTCACACGCTTGGGGTAAGCAGATGCTCAGTTATGAGATCCGTTGTGAACTTATTGATGCTTTTATTCGTGATTTGCAGTCAGATAAGATACAACGCTCAATAGTCGAAGAGGAACTGCAACAGCCCGGGCAGAGCGTCACAACTCACGCTGTTTTGTCATTACTGCAAAAACAATCACCTGATGCTGACATTACTTTTGTAATGGGCCCGGATAATCTGTTCAATTTTGCGAAATTCTATAAAGCTCAAGATATCTTGCAACGCTGGTCAGTCATGGCCTGTCCTGAAAAAGTCGCGATTCGTAGTACTGATATTCGTCAGCGGTTAGCTGAAAATTTAGACATTACCGATTTAACGACTATCTCTGTTAGGAAAATCTTGCAGCAAAGAAAACTTTACTAGACAATCCACGCCCTTTTCGTGGTCGGAGCTGTTTGCATTCATGAAGTTAAATGTGGCTGTTTGTGCGTTAATCATGTTTTCGTCGCTGACGAAAGCTTGCGATCTCTATTCCGGTTCATTATTAACGCCAGAGTTAGAATTAACACTAGGTGCAGATAGTAGCCCAGCAATGTTACCAGCATCGGGCGTCTGCTTTTCTATATTAGATAGTATGGGCTACGCATCGAAACAACTGCTGGCTTTAGGTTTATTTGAAGAATCTCCAGCCGACTCCTCTTACTGGGCTGATTGGTTTTTAAAAGCCGATTCGGATCCCCTGTTTACTCAGAAATTGGACACAAGCTACATTGGCTTTGGAGTCTGGATACCCTCTGAATTGCTTGATGAGCAAAGTGATATGTCAACCGAAGAGTGGTTAATGAGTCACGGCTTACAGCTAAGTATCGGTTTTGGCGAGAAAAAAGCGGGTGAGCCGCGCATGCGTTTTGACTATCGTTGGCATGAAGATTTCGACAGCGTTGTCATGATGCAAATTGAAGTTCCCTTCTAACATTTTCCCTCAGTAAACAAATTCCCTCAGAAAACAAAAAAGCCAACCGCAATATTCGCGATTGGCCTATGTAAATTGTGAACAAAGAGTATTCACTAATAACGTCAGTTGGCTAGGTGACCCTCGGCTTAAGAAGGGTCGATATAGCTATTGCAGCATACGTGCCAAGTTTTATAGCGCTTAGTTGCTATTGTTTCCTTGTTTTTTTCAAACTTCCCCAAGAAAATTTTTGCAGGCTGCAAATGCAAACTGCAAAAACGACTCAGATTGCTAATGTCGCTAGGTTCAATCACATTCGCTCTGCTATCTCGCTTTTATTTAATTACACATCTAACTAATTGTCGGTTTTCTGGTTAGATGTTCGAGCTTATTTATTCATTTTAAATCAGTAATTTATACCTATTATTGTTATTTTTTTGAATTTCTGGGTTGAATTTTTCATTTGTGCTGCTAGTTTATATAGAGGTTTTTAATTAGAGCTCTAACT
>NZ_CAWNTB010000098.1:0-41836 GCF_963877065.1 Vibrio sp. V01_P9A10T6 | reverse complement strand
GTTATAAGAATAATTAATCACTAATTAATATTATTAATTTCACTTATTCCACAGAGGGCTTTACTCTGCACTTCGGCTTCAATTTGAATGAGAAAGAAAAATATGACAGCGATTACTGATTTAGAGGTTTTACTGCAATCCATGTCACCCGAGTTGGTGGGCGGAAGTTATGTGTTTTGTACTGTGCAAGGGGCATTAGCCGATTATTTGCATTTAGAACCCGTGGCGACATTTCAAGAGCGTGAAGGGCTGACCTTGGTCGTTGAGCAGCAAAAGGCCATTGCGGCGCAGCTCGATTTTGAATCGGTATTCAGCTTAATTACGCTGACGGTTCATTCAAGTTTAGAGGCGGTGGGTTTAACGGCCGCTTTTGCAACTAAGCTAGCTTCGTATGGCATCAGCGCTAATGTGATTGCGGGCTATTATCATGATCATATTTTTGTACAAAAAGAGAAGGCAGAAAAGGCGATGGCGGCACTCAAAGAGTTCGCACAATAATGATTTCCTTGCTACCTGCAACTCCAAGTTGTTTGGTGATAAATATTCAAAATAGCATAGTTTGATGCAACCAATCGGTTAAGTGTAGAGGATAAGTGTATGAGTAATATGGTAATGAAAGTGAAGACGGCGTCTGGTCGGCAAGTGACCTATCACCGGAATTTAACGGCGCTGCGCCAGTCGTTTGACCAAGCTGGGATTCGTTACCAGTTGATTGAGACGAAAGTTGTTGCGGTTCGTTCTCCTCGCTGAATGAGTTAGCGTACGTCAGTTAATTTTCATTCAGGGATGATTGAATGTGTCAAAAGGGGAGTGGTGATGCGTTTGTTGAGTTTGCAGTTTTGTTTCCAAAATTGAGAAACATATTTTCGAGAATAAGCGTGTATTGATAAGAGTCTTTTCTAGGATTTATACCGAATGCCGTGATATTATCCTGCGCCCAACGGCTAGGTGGTGGGTTTATAAACCACTACTGGCCTTATTAGTAGCAGATAGTTTCATTGTTGTGGATGATGATTCTATGTAAAAAGAGACCATATTTTGCTTGATATATTACGCGAAGTATTAGGATGGACATCTGTCGCATTCTATATATCACTTACCGTTTTTAATTCGATGAAGTTTACACGCTATGCTGCTTTTGCTTCGGCTGCGAATGACATTGCTTGGGCAATTTTGATGGGTTGGTGGCCTAAAGTGATCCTTAACCTGTCGGTTGGTGCCATTAACGCCTATCGATATGTGAAAGATTTTACTAACACCAGCAAAATGGTGATCAATTCTGCTGCGGCTTTGATGGCGAGCGGCATTCTTTATATTGCTTATGTGGCCGTAAGCAGCTTTATCAATAACCCCACACTTGCCGAAGCCTTGCAGTTTGGCGATCTCGCGTTAATTTTGTTGGCGCTGTATATGACTGACCTGAAAAGGTTCCGTTTGCTCATGTTCTTATCGGGGTTTGTTGGTATGGCTGCCTATTTCGGTAACCCACAAATGATGATTATCAAAGCGTTGGTTATTGGTATTATGGCTTACAAGCTTTTCCGTGCCGATAAACTCACGACAGTCGCTACCCATCAGCAACAAACGAATGCCTAAATATGTGTTTATATTGTCTGTAACTAACTGAAAATGCATGGAATGTTGCATTTCATTATGCTTAAAGTGATATTTAGATAAGTCAGGTGGTTGGTTCAATGTTGAGAATAGAGAAGGTTATGAACTAAAGCAGGAAGTTCGTGTACCTGTCTCACATCGTAAGATAAGAAAACCCCTTAATAAAAAGGGGTTTTGATGCAATTAGCAAGGGGGTTGGGTCGCTACCTGACTCGATGATCGACTTTGTGATCTCACAAAATAGAGACACCAACCTAGGACCAGTAGCGGAAACAGTGGGTCATAAACGGATCCTGAACTGCCAAATATTAGGTTAAGTGTCATGATTAACGTGCCACCAATCGCCCAAGCAATAGTGGTTGGAATGGTCCAAATTACCAGTTGTTTACGAACCTCGGTTACGCCCATAAGTCTGTTTACTATATGGAACAGACTGTCGTTGAAATACCCTGCAAATAGGCTGCCCATTGTGGCGGCGGAAGCTGCAAACAGCATGTTTACGTCTTGAATTTCTGCAAGGACTGGCGCAGAAATTGAAGCAGCCGTAATCATTGAAACTGTGCCACTGCCCTGAATTATTCTAACCAAGGTTGCGATAATAAACGGGATCATAATCGGTGAGATAGAAAGAGAGGCGATCTGATTAGCGATCTCAGCACCAGCACCAGATTCACGCAGTACGTTGCCTAAAGCACCTCCTGCACCAGTCACGAGAAGGATAATCCCTGAAGTTGAAATACCTTCCTCCAATTTGGCGGTAGTTTTTTCTTTATCCAAGTAAGGAGTCAAGGTATAAACAGCCAATAATGTACTGATCGACAAGGCAATAATTGGGTGGCCGAGGAACTGTATTGCTTGCCCTACAAAACTGGCGCTAAGTCCCGTTAGCCCTAGTTGTTTTTCTGCAAGTTGTGTCAGCGAATTAACTAGAATCAGCAGAATCGGCACTGCGATTGGCATGATTGATTTAGTCAGAGAAGGTAGTGCTTTTGATGATTTTGATGCCATATAGTCAGCGTGAACTTTTTGCTGCTCTTCTGGCTCTTTAGCGAAAGTTACCGGTGCTGTGTACTCCGGGAAATGTTTCTCTAACCAACGCGCATACATCACAATTCCAGCAACAGATGGTAAGGCGATGATCAGACCAAAACCCAGCATTGAGGCGATATCAACACCGAAGATGCTTGCGACACCCAAGGGGCCTGGTGTGGGCGGAATACAGTGGTGAGCCACCACAAGGCCACCTGCTAAAGCGACCGTGAGTGTGAGAATGGAACGTTGAGATGTCTTCGCCAGAGATTTAGCAATCGGGTAAAGAATGATCAGAGCACTGTCGACAAAGACAGGGATACTGACAATGTATCCGGTAATCGCCAAAGCCAGCTCTTCCTTACGCTTGCCCAACCATTTAATGAAGTGATAGGCAATAGATTCACCCGCGCCAGAGGTTTCCAGAATAGCGCCCATCATAACGCCAAGTCCAATCACAATACCGATACCACCTAAGGTACCGCCAAATCCTTTGCTGATCGCTGACATGGTTTCGTTCACGTTTAATCCGCCGATTAAGCCCGCGATACAGGCAGCAGCAAGCATTGCAATCAACACATGCACACGTGTTCGCAGTACCAGAAATATCAGAACGAATACCGCGATGATCAGGCCGATAACAGAAATCGATAACATTATGCGTCCTCCATTTCACTAATTGGGTTGGTGTTAATGTAGCGAGACAATACGGTATTGAAATCGGCATCGGCACTAAAGCCAAGGTTGAGTTCGTATGTGTTATCAATCGATTGAGGCCAACTGGCCACTATCGCTTCAACTGCTTTGTCTTTCTTTACGGTCACGAGCTTGGTGCGCGATGAGCTTACTTGCTCGGCCATTACGGAGAGCATGACCCGCGGTGTGACCTTGATTCCAGGTAGGTTGAACGTTCGATAACCTTGGATAGAGGCTCGTTCAAGTTGACTGGCGTGAATAATATTTTGAATCACGGTTTCAGGGCTCGATATCCATAGACCTAAATCAAGGTCGACGGGGCAGTTGGATTGTTCACCTTTAAGTGGCTCACGAATTATTCCGCTGACGAAAGATGAAGCGGCCTGATTTGGCACGCCAGGACGGATGCAAATCGTTGGTAGACGAACGCTGATAGCATCGACCAAGTTTTTGCGGCCATAGTCATTGACCAGTAGCTCACCCATCGCTTTTTGTGTGCCGTATGAAGAGCTTGGCTGAGTCGCTGTCATTGGCGTTACGACCTCTGGCAATTTTCCACCAAACACCGCCAGTGAACTGGAAAACACAAAGCGTATATCTGGATTGACTTGGCGACACTGTTCTAGCATCAATTGTGTTGCTGTTAAGTTAACTTTTATTCCAAGATCGAAATCTTGTTCTGCATGACTAGAGACAATCGCAGCAAGATGGAAAACATGAGTCGTCTCAGGGACGATAAATGTAGCGATTTGTTGTGGGTCGGTGATATCAGCCACGACTGCACTGACTCGTGGATCTTGAGTGATGGCGATGCTGGGTTCTACGCGATCGACAACCGTCAACGATTGAATCAAGTGAGAATATTGCTTAAGTAGGGTTTGAGTCAGCATCGTGCCCAGAAATCCGGCACCACCTGTAATTACGATGTTCATACGCGTGTCCTTGTCGTCTGAATTTCATTATTGTTATTGAGTGTTATAAATAAGGTTTAACCCAGCCCAAGCCTTGTTCTGTGGTGGTTCTAGGTTTGTATTCGCACCCAATCCAGCCGTTGTAACCGGAGTTATCTAGTACATCGAATAGGTACGGATAGTTGATTTCGCCGTCGCTTGGTTCATTACGGTGTGGCACTGATGCGATTTGAATGTGGCCGATAAACGGTGCCAATTCGTGGATCAGGACATCCAGATCGCCATCCATGATCTGCGCGTGGTATAGGTCCAGTTGCAGTTTCACGTTCGGCCGGTTCACTCTCTGAATCAATTCAACCGCACGGCGCTGGTGAGCGATGAAATAGTTTGGTACATCGCGGTTGTTAAGCGGTTCAATTAGTACATCAATCCCGTGTCTGGCGAACGCATCTGCGGCATAACGAATATTGGCGATAAAGGTGTCTATATGTTGTTGCATGCTGTGTGCCGAGTCGATGATTCCTGACATGGCGTGCACTTTTTTGCAATTAAGTGCTTTGGCGTACATCAGTGCGGTGGCAACGCTTTGTTTGAACTCTTGCTCGCGTCCCGGTAGGGCAGCGAAGCCTTTTTCGCCCGCATCCCAGTCGCCGGGAGGCATATTGAACAGCGCTTGTTCAAAGTCGTACTGCGCTAGTTTTGTTGCTAGCACTTGTGGTTCGAACACATAAGGAAACAGAAATTCGATCGCCTTAAAGCCTGCGCGGTGTGCTTGTTCAAAGCGCTCTAAAAAGGGCACCTCGGTAAATAGCATGGTGAGATTAGCAGCAAATTTAGCCATTATTTCCCTCTCCCTTTCAGGTCTTCCACTTCCGCTTCGGTGAGGTAGCGAATTGGGTGGTTATTGAGTAAAAACATAAGTTTGGCGGTCTCTTCTAGCTCTTCAGCGTTATCCACCGCATCTTCTAAATCGTTACCTGTGATGACAGGGCCATGGTTAGCCAGTAAGAATGCTCGGTAATCGGCGGCGTGTTTAGCCAGCTCTTCTGCAATACGCGGCTCTCCCGGACGCAGATACGGAATCACAGGTAACTGACCAATACGCATCACGTAGTAAGGCGTAAAGGGGCGAATGGCGTTTTCTGTATCAAGGTTGTCGAGGCACGATAACGCCGTCAGGTACGTTGAATGCAGGTGTACAATCGCGTTGCATTTCGGGTTGTTGCGGTAAATTGCCAAATGAAAGGCAATCTCTTTTGACGCGCGCTTACCGGAAAGTTGGTGACCGTCGATGTCCACCACCGACAGTTCCTCTGCGATTAAACGACCAAAGGAAGAGCCAGTAGGCGTGGCAAGAAAATGGCCGTTAGGCAGTTTCAGCGATAGATTACCTGCACCGCCGGTGGCATAACCACGTTCGAACATCGAACGTGCTAGACTGACCATCTGTGCTCTGAGTTGTTGTTCTGTCATAGATAAAAATCCTGCGCTTTTTCGAAGAACCGTTCATTGCCGAAGTTACCTGACTTAAGTGCTAGCGACAGTGAACCGTCGATGGATTTGACCCAAGGTACGCCCGGTGTAATTTGCGGTCCGATGTGAAAACCTGTGACGCCTAGGCTTTGGGTCACTGTGCCGGACGTTTCGCCGCCAGCAATGATAAAGTTCTTCACCCCAAACTCTTGCAACTGGTGTGCAAGCTGGCTGAAAAACTGCTCCACCGCTTCGCTCGATGCCGCCGCGCCATATTGCGCTTGAATGGCTTTAAGTTTGTCTGGATCTGCGGTGGCATACACCATTGGTGCGTAGTTTCCATCAAGCTGCTTAGTTACCCAGTTAAAAACCTTTTGCACGTAGTGCTCATCGTGTAAACATGCATCCACATCGACTGCAAAGTGCGGTGCTAGAGTTTGATAGTGGGCGACTTGTTGATTGGTCATCACTGAGCAAGAACCAGAAAGCACCACGCTGTGGGCGCGCTCCGGGAAGCCTGCTGATTTGCTTTCGTTTTGCTCGGTCAGTTTGTCGGCCCAGTTCTGGGCGATACCTGCGGCGAGGCCTGAACCGCCGGTAATCAGTTTGAGTGATTTAACGGCCTGACCAAGTGTAATCAGATGAGCGCTGTTAATTGCATCCACCACCGCGTAGCGTTTACCTTCATTTTGCAACTGTGCAAAACGTTCTATTACGGCCTCTGCGCCTTGCTCAATGGTTTGATAATTCACCAGACCACATTCGCCTTGTGACTGACGTTTCATCAAACGCACAACGCTGGAATCGGTCATCGGTGTTAGCGGGTGATGGCGCATTCCCGATTCATTTAGCGGCTCACCCAGTACGAACAGATGGCCGTTGAATACGGTGCGCCCATTAATCGGTAGTGCTGGGCAGACGATGGTGAAGGTTTCGTTCAGCTCGTCCAGCAAAGCATCGGTCACTGGGCCGATGTTGCCTTGCTCTGTGCTATCAAAGGTTGAGCAGTATTTGACGTAAAACTGCTGACAACCTTGAGCCTTTAACCAGCGCAGAGCGGCCAGAGATTGGCTGACAGCTTGCTCTGTCGGGCATGAGCGAGATTTAAGGCTGATCACGACCGCATCAGCATCCACTTGTGTGTCGTTCGTCGGTACCCCGTTAAGCTGCACTGTGTGCATGCCGTTCTCAACCAGAAAGCCAGCAATATCAGTAGCGCCAGTAAAATCGTCGGCAATCACTCCAAGTAACATCATTATTTCTCCACACCAGGTAAGTTGATGCCGTCAAAAATCTTAATCACGGCGCTATCGTCTTCTTTACCAAAACCGGCGTTGCTGGCAGAGGTAAACATGTTGAGTGCAGTCCTCGCTAGCGGTAGCGGGAATTTCAGATCTTGTGCGGTATTCGCGACCAGATTGAGGTCTTTAACAAAGATATCGACCATGGATTTTGGCGAGTAGTCGCCGTCTACTACATGCCTCATGCGGTTCTCAAACATCCAAGAGTTACCTGCGGCATTAGTCACTACGTCGTACATCAGATCGAGAGGAATATTGGCACGTGCGGCCAGTGCCATTGCTTCTGCACCTGCGGCAATGTGTATGCCTGCCAGCAACTGGTGAATGATTTTTACCGTCGCGCCCAAGCCGATTTCGGTACCGATGTTATAAACTTTTCGTGCAGTCGCCTTTAGCACAGGAGCCAGTTTTGCGAAGGCTTCTACGCTACCGGATGCCATGATGGTCATTTCACCTGCTTCTGCTTTGACTGCGCCGCCAGAAACCGGCGCATCCAGCATCAGCAAATTGTGTATGTTCAACCCCGCTTCAATCTCTTTGGCATCTTGGGCTGAGATAGTGGCAGATACCATGACGGTGGTGCCTGATTTGAGGCTGGCGGCTAGGCCTGAATCGAATAATATCGATTTGACTTGCTTAGCATTGATCACCAGCAATAGAACCGCATCGAGTTCGTTGGCAAATTGATTTGCGTTGCTAGATACGGCTTTCGCACCGTAGCTGCTCAGCGTTTCTTGCGCCACTGGATTGAGGTCAACGCCGTATACATCGAGTCCGGCGCGAATACAGGATTTCGCTGCGCCCATTCCCATAGAGCCTAACCCAATGACAGCGACCGATTTAACTGTTTGATTATCCATATACTTATCTCGCGCTAAATGTGCATTTGAAATGTTAATTGTTGTTATTTATTGTGATTGTATGTGAATTTCTCCTGCTTGTCTCGTGCGTTTCGTCACAAAAGTTAACAATTGATGGTGATGATATGGAAGATAGCCAGCTATTTACATGCTATTCCTCCGGTTCTGTGGCCGAGAAACGCTTTATTTCACAATAGTTAACGCAACTTCACACCGCGGTTGATGGCTGATAATATGAATGCACTTATCACATACCGCTAAGTCATTATGATTCCAGCAGAACGTCACAAAACTATTCTGTCACTACTTTCACAACATGAAGTTATCAGCATCAACGAGCTGGTTGAACAGTTGAATGTGTCGCATATGACCATTCGTCGCGATATTGTTAAGCTCGAAAAATTGGGTAAGGTATTGTCGGTTTCAGGCGGTGTGCAGCTTACGACTGTGTTGCATCAGGAACCTTCCCACGATGCCAAAGTGATGCAGCATGCCAGCGAGAAAGTCGCGATTGGCCATATAGCTAGTCAATTAGTGCTTAAGAATTCCACTGTCTATCTTGATGCGGGTACTACGACATTGGAAATCGCTCATCAACTCGCCATGCGTGATGATCTACTGTTTATTACCAATGATTTTGTGATTGCGACTTATCTTATCCATCACAGTAAAAGTGATCTTTACCACACAGGGGGGCGAGTTGATCGTGAGAACCTATCAAGTGTTGGTAGTAAAGTGTCCGACTTTTTGTCGGGAATGAATATCGATGTAGCGTTTGTTTCGACCTCCTCTTGGAATTTACGTGGCATTTCAACGCCTAGTGAGCCGAAAGTGAGTGTTAAAAAGGCAGTGTCTGTGGCTGCACAGAAAGTGATTTTGGTCTCTGACTCATCAAAATATGGCAAAATAGCCACCTTTCATGCCCTCGATATTCAAAGTTTTGATGCGGTCATCACAGATGCTTCATTTCCTGTCAGTGTGCGCCAGGAATTGGAAGATAAAGGTATTCAGGTGTTGATCGGTAATGAAGTTTGTTAGGCGTAGGCCTGAAGATTTTTGGGGGCTTTGAGCTCTTTATCTGTCAGCTTTACTGTGTTTTTTGCCATGATGGGTACACCAGATTAACACGATAAAATCAGTGTACCTTGTAGTGTACCTAAAAATCAAAGCTGCTATGAAATCGCATTGGACGTTGTTGGATGCTAAGTTGTTGATTTTACGTTATTGCGAGCAAGAAAAAAGACGCCCTAGGACGTCTTTAAACTATGATTTGGTGGAGCTGGCGGGATTTGAACCCGCGTCCGAAAATCATTCATCATTGGTACTACATGCTTATTCGATCTTTAATTTCACCATCAAACTGCGAACCGACACGCTATCTAATGGCTATCCTGAATTAGTTTTAATGCTTTGTCTCTCAGGCGGGAGACGCGGCACGAGCTTGTTTGGTTTTGACTCTCTGTTGTTCCCCGTCTTACGAGCGGAAGCTAGGGCAGAAAGGCTCTTGGCAGGTTATTAAGCTGCTAGTGCGTAGTTTTCGTCGTTTGCGACTATTTTTTTGCGGCTTTTAACGTGGCAAACCGCCCCACGGCATGCACCTCAGACTGCAAAATTCCCGTCGAATCCAGAATCAGCCCCAAGTGTGTTGACGCATACTACCAGAAAACCTTTGTCTGTCTAGCTTTCTGCGTCTAAGTGGTCAAGATTAACGCAATGAGCTCTTCATTACGCGTGCTTTCTCTCTTGCCCAATCTTTTTCTTTTAAATCATCACGTTTGTCATGCAGTTTTTTACCTTTCGCTACACCAATTTTGATTTTCACCCAAGAGCGAGACCAATACAGTGATAGTGCGATAAGTGTCATGCCTTCACGGTTGATGCGTCCATAAAGGTTATCCAGTTCACGGCGGCTGATTAACAGCTTGCGCACGCGAGTTGGGTTGGCAACCACGTGAGTGGATGCTTGCTGCAGTGGCGTTATTGTCATTCCGGAAACAAAGGCTTCTCCGTCTCGCATGAAAACGTAGCTTTCTGCGATATTCGCTTTGCCTTGACGAAGAGATTTGACTTCCCAGCCTTGGAGCTCCATGCCAGCTTCTACTTCATCTTCGATAAAGTATTCGTGGCGAGCTTTTTTATTTACAGCAATGGTATTGCTACCTGCTTTTGAGTTTGATTTTTTCTTTACCATAGTGGCGGCATTATACGGCTTGGTTTGAGCTTAGGAAATCCTTTTATTTGCGTAGGATAAGAATAAAAGTAAAATTGTTACACACCAGACTTTTTCGGTGGTGATGAGGAGAGAATATGAAGCAAGTCAGTCGTTCTGCTTTAGTGTCTTTTAGTGCAGAACAAATGTTTAATCTCGTGAATGACGTTGCTCGTTATCCTGAATTTTTGCCAGGTTGTTCTGGTTCTCGCGTTATTGAATCTTCCGATTTGTCGATGGTGGCTTCGGTGGATGTTTCAAAGGCAGGGATAAGTAAGACGTTCACAACGTCGAATGTGTTGGTGGCCAGTGAAGCTATTTTGATGAATTTGGTCGATGGTCCTTTTAAGGCTTTAAAAGGCGGTTGGTATTTTACTGCACTTGATGAACAGGCCTGCAAGGTTGAACTTAAACTGGAGTTTGAATTTTCGAGCAAAATGGTGGAATTGGCTTTTGGCAAGATATTCAATGAATTGACCAGTAATATGGTTAACGCATTTACCAAACGAGCGAAACAGGTGTATCAGTAATGAGTATTGAATCTGAGATGATCCATGTTGAGGTAGTCTATGCATTGCCTCATGAGCAAAGAGTACTGAATTTGGTGGTAGACAAAAACTCAACCGTCGAAACGATAATTCAACAGTCCGGTGTGCTTGAGCTCTATCCAGAGATTGATTTATCAAAAAATAAGGTCGGGATTTTTAGTCGTAACGTTAAGCTAGATTCGACGGTCAGAGACCGTGATCGCATTGAAATTTATCGTCCGTTATTGGCCGATCCTAAAGAGATCCGTCGCAAGAGAGCCGAGCAGGCAAAAGCGCAACTGTAAACGTTGCTGCGGTATTGGGTGCAAGATAAAGGGCTCGTTATGAGCCCTGTCCGTTAGTGTCACTCATTGTGAGGTGCACTTTGGGTATCATTTGTTTGAACGTGTTTTCGTTCAGTTTACGCCTTCAAAAAACCGTTCGCTAGGAGGGTAGTCGCCACTGATTTCCATCAAAGCACCTGCGGTATTAAATGTCGCAATCAGGTTTTTCTGTATCGATTCTTTGTGGCCTTCCGTGTGGTGATAAATGTAATACCAAGTATCGGGATAACCGTTTTCAATAAGCATCGGCGACCCCATGACAAACCTAACCTGTTCTTTGCTCATACCGAACTTGAGTTGATCGACGGCTTGCTGTTCAACGTAGTTGCCTTGGTTAATATCAATACGATAAACGAGTTTTTCTAATAAAGAGCATCCAGTCAGCATTGTCATTGCTAAAGGGACTGCGATTAACCACTTTTTTAACTGCATATTCAAAATTCTTTGCCAATAGGTCGTAAAACTGGACTGATAATAAACAAGCTCGCAGCAGAAGTAAAAAATAGACTGAGCTACGAGCTAGTTGAGACTGCAAATTTTGAGTTTGGTTGCAAACCTAAAAAGAAAAATGTCAGCTTAGGCGGCGATCAACAGCTCTTTCGCGTTAGCAAGGGTAGATTCGGTGATTTGGCTACCTCCTAAAAGGCGAGCAAGTTCAGCGACGCGTTGTTCATTGTCTAACCGTTTCATTTGTGTTTCTGTCTTTCCTGCTTTGGCTTGCTTGCTGACAAACAGTTGTTGGTGCCCGCAGCCTGCCACTTGTGGTAAGTGAGTCACACACAGTACTTGAGTTGATTCACCTAATGTTCTTAGCATTTTTCCGACTACCGCTGCTGTCGGGCCACTGATACCGACATCGACCTCATCAAAAATAAGGCTAGGAGTATCTACTTTTTGAGCGGTGATCACTTGGATTGCTAGAGATATCCGTGATAGTTCTCCGCCTGACGCGACTTTAGCGATAGGCTGCAGCGGTTGACCTGGGTTGGTTGAGACTAAGAAAGTTACTGTGTCAAAACCCAGTGGTGATGGATGCGTTGTTTCATGATTAACTTCGATGCAGAACTTGGCTTTTTCCATGCTCAGTTCGTGCATGCTATTGGTGATTAATTTATCTAGCTCTTTCGCGTAACGGCTACGAGACTTATGCAGTTTGTCGGCACAGGTTGCAAACTGCTGATACTGTTTGGCAACGTTACTTTCCAGTTCTTGTAATTTATCTTCAGAGCAGTCAAGTTGTTCTATCTGTTTCAGCAGATCTTGGTGGTGGTGGTAAAGCGTTTCAGGTGCGATATAGTGCTTGCGCGATATCGACATCACCTTAGAATAACGCTCTTCTACATAAGCCATGCGTTCAGGATCGACATCGATACTATCTAAATAGTTTCGCAGTTCACTGTTGGCTTCTTCGAGTTGGATGATGGCTTCTGCCACCATGTTGGGTAAGGTGGCAAGTTTTTCATCTAACTCGGCCAGTTCAAGCAAGGCGTGGTTGGCTGACTGCAGCAAACTTAGCGCATTGACTTCTTGCCCCTCATAAATAAGTTCAATGGCTTGCTGGCAAGTGGTAGCAAGCTCGCCACTGTTGGCTAAACGTCTGTGTTCTTGTTCGAGTTCGGTGAACTCTTCTTCACCAATCGCCAATTCATTGAGCTCTTTGATTTGATATTCCAGCAGTTGAACTTGAGCTTGGTTTTGTTGACTATTTTCTTTGAGTTGATTTAGCTGGTTATCTGCTTGACGCCACATTTGGTAGGCTAAGCGTGTCTCTTTGACAAGATTCACGTGACCTGCGTATTGGTCCAGCATGCTCATTTGATACTCACTTTTCATGAGTTGATGATGGGCGTGTTGACCGTGAATGTTGATCAGTAATTGACCTAGAGCTTTGAGTTGTGAAAGAGGCACAGGGCTGCCATTGATGAAGGCACGAGAGCGGCCATCTTTGGTGATGATTCGGCGTAAAATACACTCTTTTTGGTCGAGCAAGTCATTGTCTTCCAACCAGCGCGTGGCGTTGAGGTTATTGTCCAAAATAAAGGCGGCGCTGACTTCGGTTTTTTCTTCACCCTGTCTGACCATTCCTGCTTCCGCACGGCCACCAAGACATAAACTGAGCGCGTCAATTGCAATGGATTTACCCGCACCGGTTTCGCCAGTAATGGTAGTCATTCCTTTGGAAAGCTCTAACTGCAATGATTTAACGATAGCAAAATTATTCACACTTAAATGAGCCAGCATTTCTGTACCTATATAATCAAACAATACTGTATAAGTGAACAGTATAAACTGTTTTTTTATACAGTAAAGATGCCTGTCAGAAAACTATGAGTATTGGAAACTGCTCTGAGTTTAGTGCATGCGACAGGAAGTGATTTATGTTGCTTGATAGCTCTGGCTTTCTAGTGAATTTTACTTCATTCGATGAGGTTAATTAGTTTTGAATTGATCATTAAATGTTCATTAAATAGTTTGACGAAGTTCACAAAAAAAAGCCCGCTAAATTTATAGATTTTGTTTTGCTCAATTTAGAAGGAAATAGCGCGCCAATTAGGCGCGCTTTAGTTAGTGATTATTCAACTTCCTTTAGACGGGCTGTGAAGTGGCGTAGCACTTGTGGCTCGTAGGTGAAATCGAGTCCCTTCACGTTGTGGGCATTCTCTTTTACTTTCCCAAATGCTTCGATAACGAAGTCCATGTGCGTTTGAGTGTAAGTAGCACGAGGAATGGTTAGGCGTAACAACTCAGCAGGACAAGGGTGTTGTTTACCCGTTGCAGGATCACGTCCTAATAGTAACGAACCGATTTCCACCGCACGAATACCGGCTACTTTGTAGAGTTCACAGGCCAAAGCATGAGCTGGGAATTGATGCGAAGGGATATGAGGTAAGAGTTTACCTGCATCGACGAATGCTGCGTGGCCGCCAGCCTGCTGACACACAACCCCAATGGCTTCTAGGCCATCAACAAGGTACTGAACCTGGCCGATACGGTACTCTAGCCAGTCTTGACGCATGCCATCGTATAGACCGACAGCAAGACGCTCCATTGCACCACCTTCAAGACCACCATAAGTAGGGAAACCTTCTTGAATCACACAAAGCGTGCGGCATTCCGTGTAAGTGTCCATCATCGATTCATCTTTGAAACACAACAGACCGCCCATTTGAACCATTGCATCTTTCTTAGCAGACATGGCTAAACCATCTGCGTATTTATAGGTTTCACGAGTGATTTCTTCGATAGTCCAATTTTGATAACCCGGTTCGCGTTGCTGAATAAAGTAAGCATTCTCAGCAAAACGCGCAGAGTCCATGATGACAGGAATATCGTAGCGTTGAGCAATCTCGTATACCGCTTTTAAGTTAGCGATAGAGACAGGCTGACCACCGGCAGAGTTACAAGTAATCGTGCTGACAATGTAAGGTACGTTCGCAGGTCCTACTTCTTCAATCGCCATTTCAAGTTTCGCGATGTCAAAGTTACCTTTGAAATCTGCATTGACAGACGTATCGAACGCATCTTCGGTATAGACGTTTTTCGCCACACAACAGTTAACCTGAGTGTGACCTTGAGTGGTGTCGAAGAAGTAGTTAGACAGCGCTACCATTTTTGAACGATCGAGGCCTTTTTCTTGCTCACGCTTTTTAATTAGAACAGGAATATAGATTTGCTCTGCACCACGGCCTTGGTGAGTTGGGATAGTCAACTCATAACCGAAGATATCTTTTACCGCATTCGCCAGCGCATAGTAGCTGCGGCTGCCACTGTAAGCTTCGTCACCCATTAGCATTGCTGCTTGCATTCTTTGAGTAATAGAGCCTGTGCCGCTGTCAGTGAGAAGGTCAATAAATACATCGTCACTATCGATAAGGAATGGGTTCATACCCGCTTTAAGGATGGCCTCTTCGCGATATTCACGTGTTGTACGTTTTACTGGTTCAACAACACGAATGCGGAAGGGTTCTGGTAAGTGTTTAAAGTTTTCCATGATAATACCTTTGAATAATTTAAATTTCGTCAGGCGATATTAGTTAACACCCTTTATATATTTAGAGTGCAAAATATCGCGCCAAATAATTAGCGATAAAATTCGAGTGAAATAAATCTATTTGAGAATAACCAAGCAACAACTTTAAATTAATAAAGATGAATGCAAGCATCGAAAAACGATATAAATAGATTTAGTGTTGATGCTGATTGTTTAATGGATTCGAAAGAATGCAGAAACAACCAAGCAGGTTAGGCGTGTGCAAAAGATGGTAAAATTGAGATTTGATAGTCGTGCGTGTACCAAGCTAGGGAGCTTGACCATAACTTATCTTGAATTTTTAGATTTTTACTCATATCTAAATCCGTTGTGAGTTATAGCTGGTTGACTGATGGAACGATTCTTAACCAAGTTGATCAGTAAGTAAATTGATAGAAATAATAATTGTGATCGAAGTCCTTAACTTGAATATGGAACAAATCATGGCTCACAAATAATCAGCTATAGGATAAGTAAATTTATGATGGAAAATAAATAGAAATTTTAAAACCCATTAAATATTAATGATTCCCTGTAAAAAAGACCTCGATATTATTAATCGAGGTCGACAGTCAATAGAAGGTGAAGAGGTTGGTTTAAAACAATTTACTCGACCAACCCAGTTTCTTTCTTAACACGTGATAGTAGCTGTAATCTTTAGGATGAATGAGCTTTAGAATATTTGGGCTTTGGTAAATATGCACTTCATCACCGGGGGAAACCGGTAGGGATACTTGTCCATCGCAGCTAACTTCCTGTGTTCCGCGATTATCAGGCGAAACCAGCAGTTTTATCTGGCGGTTGCCATCCACAACTAAGGGGCGGCTTGAAAGGGTATGCGGGAACATGGGAACCAGTGTAATGGCGTTTAAACTGGGGGATAAAATCGGCCCGCCGCCAGAAAGTGAATAAGCGGTAGAGCCCGTTGGGGTAGAAACGATAAGGCCATCGGAGCGTTGAGAAAAAGCGAAGCTGTTATCTATATAGACTTCAAATTCAATCATATGTGCAATTTTTCCGGGGTGTAATACGGCTTCATTAAGCGCTGCATTATGGCTTTTGACTTGCCCGTGGCGATGAATTTCTGTTTCCAGTAAGAAGCGTTGTTCTTCTAAATATTCGCCATTGAGTACTGCAAGTAGCCTTGGTTGAAAATCTTCTGGGTTGAGATCGGTCAAAAATCCTAAATTGCCACGATTCACCCCAATCACGGAAATGTCGAAGCGTGATAATACGCGTGCGGCACCGAGCATATTGCCATCGCCCCCAACCACAACCGCAAGGTCTGCTTTTTTGCCGATTTCAAGCAGGCTAGCGAAATGTTCCGCAGGTACACCTTCCAATATTTCGCTGAGACGATCATCAATAAAGACCGGATATCCCATTGAAGTTAGCCATTGGTAAAGCTCTTTATGTGTCTGAATGGCTTGTTGATCTCTTGGTTTTCCAATGATAGCGATCACTTCAAATGGTTTTTTCATAAATTTTCCAAACTAATTAGGCTTGAATCAGGATTGTTCATCCCCATAATAAGGGCAAGTTATGCCTTTGTGCGAATTTTTGTGTGCTTAACTTTTTGAACTGTGGAGGTTAAGCGCAAAATAGTTGGATTCTGGAGATATCATGAACAACGAAGAAAACAAAATCAAAGAAGAAGAACTACAGCAAGAAGTAGTGGGTCAAGAAGCTGAAGTCGTTGGTACTGACGCGGATATCGATTGGAACGAACAAGTTGAAGTCGATGAGAAAGAGTCCCAAATTGCGCAATTAGAAGCGGCGCTACTGTCGAGCGAAGCAAAAATTCAAGAGCAAAAAGACTCGGTGCTAAGAGCGAAAGCGGAAGTTGAAAATATGCGCCGCCGTTCAGAGCAAGAGATCGATAAAGCGCGTAAATATGCGTTGAGCCGTTTTGCTGAAGAGTTGTTGCCAGTGTTAGACAACCTAGAGCGCACGATTCAAGCTGCTGACGCTGAGAACGAAGTAGTGAAACCGCTGGTGGAAGGTGTGGAACTGACACACAAAACTTTCATTGGCGTAGTTGAAAAGTTTGGCCTGAAAGAGATTAATCCTGAAGGCGAAACATTCAACCCAGAATTGCACCAAGCAATGTCAATTCAAGAGAGCCCAGATCATGAACCTAATACTGTGATGTTTGTGATGCAAAAGGGCTATGAGTTGAATGGCCGAGTGATTCGCCCTGCGATGGTCATGGTATCAAAGTAAAGAGTTGCGAAATAAGCCAAATGCTTTATTGGCGTTAATTTATTCAGTGCCAAAGAGAGGTGTACGTCGCCTCTCTTTTTTATGTCGAAATCGATTAATGTCGAGATAGAAACCTTCACTAAGTGATTTCGGGATTGAAAAAGTCGTTATTTACGCTGTTTAGTCGAAATATCATAACTTTTTTCAATTTTGCCCTTGAAAAGGTGCTGAGTGACCTTATTTATTGGGCATACGAGAAACGAACATCCTTGTTTAGTTTGTGAGTAAGGGTTGAAACCCTGTTCTCCCTCCCCCACATAGGGGGTAGCATAAAACAAAAATAGAATTTATTTGGAGATAGCCTGATGGGTAAAATCATTGGTATTGACTTAGGTACTACTAACTCTTGTGTTGCTGTTTTAGATGGCGACAAACCTCGCGTTATTGAAAACGCTGAAGGTGAACGTACAACTGCATCGGTAATTGCATATACAGATGGTGAGACGCTAGTAGGTCAGCCTGCAAAACGTCAAGCGGTAACAAACCCAACCAATACGCTATTTGCAATTAAGCGTTTGATCGGTCGTCGTTTTGAAGACGAAGAAGTTCAACGTGATATTGAAATCATGCCTTACAAAATCGTGAAGGCTGATAATGGCGATGCTTGGGTTGAAGCAAGAGGCCAAAAAATGGCCGCTCCTCAAGTTTCAGCTGAAGTTCTGAAGAAAATGAAGAAAACAGCTGAAGATTTTCTTGGTGAGCCAGTTACTGGTGCCGTTATTACGGTTCCTGCATACTTTAACGATGCACAACGTCAAGCAACGAAAGATGCAGGTCGTATTGCAGGCCTTGAAGTAAAACGTATCATCAACGAACCAACAGCGGCTGCACTTGCTTATGGTTTGGACAAGCAAGGTGGCGATCGCGTTATCGCGGTATACGACCTTGGTGGTGGTACATTTGATATTTCAATCATCGAGATCGATGAAGTTGAAGGCGAGAAAACATTCGAAGTTCTAGCAACTAACGGTGACACACACCTTGGTGGTGAAGACTTTGATAACCGCATGATCAACTATCTCGTTGATGAGTTCAAAAAAGAGCAAGGCATCAACCTAAAAACTGATCCACTTGCGATGCAGCGTCTAAAAGAAGCCGCAGAAAAAGCGAAAATTGAGTTGTCATCAGCGCAACAAACAGATGTGAACTTGCCTTACATCACCGCTGATGCTGCTGGTCCTAAGCACATGAACGTGAAAGTGACACGTGCGAAACTAGAATCTCTAGTGGAAGACCTTGTTCAACGTTCGCTTGAGCCACTAAAAGTGGCGCTAGCTGATGCAGACTTGTCTGTCGGCGACATTACTGACGTTATCCTAGTGGGTGGTCAGACTCGTATGCCTATGGTTCAGAAGAAAGTGGCTGAATTCTTTGGCAAAGAAGCGCGTAAAGATGTTAACCCAGATGAAGCGGTTGCTGTTGGTGCGGCCATTCAAGGTGGTGTGCTTGCGGGTGAAGTAAAAGACGTACTGCTACTTGACGTAACGCCTCTGTCTCTCGGTATCGAGACAATGGGTGGCGTGATGACTAAGCTGGTTGAGAAAAACACAACGATTCCAACTAAAGCGAATCAAGTATTCTCTACCGCTGAAGACAACCAAAACGCAGTAACGATCCATGTTCTACAAGGTGAGCGTAAGCAAGCCATGTACAACAAATCACTAGGTCAATTTAACCTAGAAGGTATTCAAGCTGCACCACGTGGCATGCCACAAATTGAAGTTGTGTTTGACTTGGATGCGGATGGTATCTTGCATGTGTCTGCGAAAGATAAACAAACAGGCAAAGAGCAGAAGATCACTATCCAAGCGTCTGGCGGTTTGAGCGATGCTGAAATCGAGAAAATGGTCCAAGAAGCTGAAGCAAACAAAGAAGCGGACAAAAAGTTCGAAGAGTTAGCGACAGCACGTAACCAAGCGGACCAAATGATTCACGGTACTCGTAAGCAAATTGAAGAAGCGGGTGATGCTCTTCCTGCTGACGATAAAGTGAAGATTGAAGCGGCCATTACTGAGCTTGAAGAAGCGAAGAAAGGTGAAGACAAAGAAGCGATCGACGCTAAAGTTCAAGCGCTTATGGCTGCTGCTCAAAAACTGATGGAGATCGCTCAGCAAAAAGCTCAAGCACAACAAGCGGGTGAAGGCCAACAACAGTCTGCAGAAGACGATGTCGTTGACGCTGAGTTTGAAGAAGTCAAAGAAGACAAAAAGTAATTGATTGAGTTCCCTCCTTTTAAACGGGGAGGGCTAGGGTTGGGTGGCTCGCGAGTTTAACCCACCCTAACTTCTCTAAGAGAAGAATGAAATCAACGGTATGATGCGGGCGTTTGGGGTAACTCTTACGCCCGTATGTCTGTAATTAATGAAAACTCATTGGTGTCCATCTAACTAACAGTGTCTTTTTAGTTTGAATTCACTAGAATCTAGAGCCATTAGTTAGGTCGATATAAACACCAAGCGGCAGCGTGTCGTTTGCGGTAACAAATTGGTGACGAAGAAGATGTCAAAACGTGATTTTTACGAAGTATTAGGCGTAGGCCGAGATGCCTCTGAGCGCGATATTAAAAAGGCGTACAAGCGCCTAGCAATGAAGTTTCACCCTGATAGAAACCAAGGGGATGACAGCGCTTCGGACAAGTTTAAAGAAGTAAAAGAAGCGTATGAAATTTTAACCGATTCGCAAAAGAAAGCGGCTTATGATCAGTACGGTCATGCTGCTTTTGAACAAGGCGGAATGGGCGGTGGCGGCTTTGGTGGCGGCAGTGCTGATTTTGGCGATATCTTCGGTGATGTCTTTGGTGACATTTTCGGTGGTGGTCGTCGGGGCGGTGGTCAAGCGCGTGCACAACGTGGTGCTGACTTGCGTTACAACATGGAACTGTCTTTAGAAGAGGCCGTTCGTGGTTGTTCAAAAGAGATTGAAGTGCCAACACTGGTCCATTGTGATTCTTGTGAAGGTACTGGCGCGAAGAAAGGCTCGTCTGCGCAAACGTGTGGAACCTGTCATGGTCACGGCCAAGTACAGATGCGCCAAGGATTTTTTGCTGTACAGCAAACCTGTCCGACTTGCCATGGTAAAGGTAAGATCATTAAAGACCCATGCAACGTGTGTCACGGACAGGGGCGTAAGCAAAAAACCAAAACGCTTAATGTTAAAATTCCAGCCGGTGTGGATACGGGCGATCGCATTCGTTTATCTGGCGAAGGTGAAGCAGGAGAAATGGGCGCTCCAGCGGGGGATTTGTACGTACAAGTTCACGTCAAAGAGCACCACATTTTTGAACGCGATGGCAACAACTTATACTGTGAAGTCCCTGTAAGTTTTGCTATGGCGGCACTTGGCGGTGAAGTTGAAGTTCCAACACTCGATGGTCGTGTAAACTTGAAAGTACCAGAAGAGACGCAAACAGGGCGCATGTTCCGTATGCGTGGTAAAGGTGTGAAAGGCGTACGCGGTGGGGCGATCGGTGATTTGGTTGTCAAACTCGTGGTTGAAACACCAGTGAAACTGAGCGCGCGTCAAAAAGAACTATTACGTGAATTTGAAGAAACTTGCGGTGGTGAAGCGGCAAATAAGCATAAGCCTAAATCGGAAGGTTTCTTTAATGGCGTGAAAAAGTTCTTCGATGATTTAACCAGCTAATTCACTGTTGAATTATTATCTATCCAATAAGGCCTGCAATGCAGGCCTTATTCGTTCCTGATACAAGATGACTTTCTCCTCCCCTCACAAACTGAACCTTTGTGGTGTTCTATTTCCAGCATGCGCTTGGTGCGGATTCGTTGGTTGATTTCAATGTCATGACCTTATCGCTGGTTAGACATTCATCCTTGTCTTGGCCTCTGGTGCTCTGCGCCGTCGCGGTGATGGTGTAGCTACTGGTTGCGGAGCTGGCGACTGAAAACTGATAGCGTTCAGCATCGCTTTCACAGATGACGCAATTTCCCCCTGAAATGATCCCGCTCCAGTCATAACCCTTATCGTAGTGATGCTCCAGTTCCAGTTGAATTCTCCCCATATCGGCGAGTGCGGTGGTTCGGTGCCCTTTTAAAACGTGCTTGGTATAACTTGGATAAGCGATTGCAGACAGTACGCCAATAATCACAACCGCAATCAATAATTCGATCAATGTCATCCCGAACGACCGCCGGTTGTGGTTGTTGCATTTAGAATTTCGAATCATCACGTGGAGTTCCTTGTTGATTTACCCGCTATTTTTATTAGGTGATAGCATTCGCGCAAGGTGAATTTTGTTTCATATTTTAATTACATAGGAATTTGGGAAATGGCTCGCGGGTTTACTTTACTTGAGCTGCTTATCACGGTTTCCGTTTTGTCTATTTTACTCACGATAGCGGCTCCCAATTTCAAACAAGTCAGTGATACGCAAAAGATGCAACGTTTAGCGGGTGAGATTAATGGCTTGATGATGAGCGCCCGTTCGGAAGCAGTAATGAGAAAGCAGCCGCTATGGGCGCATATTGTCATGTCGGGTTCGGTTAATAGCCAAGGTGAATGGCAAATCGTGCTGACTAATTCAGGAACCTATCCCGGGGGGCAAGTGATTTTATCGCTATCGGGGCAACCTTATCGAAATATTGAATTGGGGGTGAATTACCCGTCAAATCAGATCCATTTTGAAGCCATTAATGGCCGAGCTGTAAATGGGAGCCTTGATTTTTCAACACACCAAGGTGCACTCAAATTCACGACCTATAGACCTTCAGGACGAATGCGCCTATGTGGTAATGGAGGAGACTATTTTGGTTTTAAGCAGTGCAGCTAACATACCGAGAGCAAAAAAGCATACCTATAAAGCTCATATCGCTGAAACCAAGCAGATGGGGGCAACGTTAATTGAGTTCATGGTGGCATCCATGCTTGGCTTGATTGCGATAGCCATTATCGGCTCCGTATTCATTACTGGGCAGAAGGTAGCGACCGAAAGAGGCAAGGAGCTACTGCTACTGCAACAAGTGACGGGCGCGCTGCAATACCTCAAACAAGATATTCAACGTGCAGGTTATGATGGCGGTCATGGTAACTCACTCACGTTACTGGATAGCGATGATATCGTTTTTGTTTCGGCCGACCAATCAACGCTCGCGTATGCCTACCTTGATGATACGGGGGCAACGAAACAGATCAGAAATGTTGGGTTTGTCATGACTTCTGGCGCGTTGGGTGTCTGTGACAGGCCGACGTCTGTGATTTCAGGGGCCAAAACCGTTTCCCAAGCGACGGCTGGTTGCTCTGCTATTTTTGATACTAACCAGATTAATGTGACTCATTTTCAAGCCCAGCGAGCATCATTAGCGGCGAATGGTGTGAGCTCAGCCTACATGACGATCTCTATGGCAGCAGAGTTGGTGGGGGATAGCCGTGTATCAACATCATTTGGAGTGGCAATAAAACAAAGGAATTGGCAGTAATGAAGCAAGCTCAGCAAGGCGCTGTAACGTTATTGATCACCACGCTTTTGTTGGTGCTCGCTTTAGTGGTGGCATTAGGCTCATACCGTTCGCTCTTTTTTCAGATCAAACGAGCACAAAATGAGGTGCAAGCGAGGCAACAGCATTGGCGAGCAGAAGGGGGGCTTGAGTGTGGTTATAGCCATATTGTGAACAATAAAAATAGTTCAATTCCAAATAACCTCAATACCTTGTGTGTCGATTTAGAGTTAACGTACCTCTCTGCAGACCCTACTAACGCCAGTACACTTATGTCCCAGTATCAAATGACGACGTTGAAAAAGAACATTCTGTTTCAACGTGGGAGAAGTCCAGGAGCCATTCGCTCTACTTCAGACTTAATAGTGTTTGGCTCTACACTTATTTCTCCACCAGATCCCGGGCCCAAAAATAGTGATGGGAAATATGAATGCGCGGCTATCGCCGTTGCTAAATATGTTATTGCTACGGCGGGAGTGACAAATAATGGTGTTGGGAGTGCTATTCAAAAACCAAGCGCTGTTTTTGACAATAGTGCCGATTGCGCGCCGACGCATAAAACGAACAGTAGTTCACAAAGCGGTATTTGGAAAAATAGTAGCGGTCTTTATGAAGCAGTCAATGTCAAAAATGATATTTACCGAGATGAAACGCTAAACCCATTTAAAGATCTCTTTGGTTACGAACGGGGAGAATGGGAAAAAGCACGCGACGATACTGAATTTAAGTTCTTGAGTTACACAATGACCAGTGGTGATGTTGATTGTGTTTCGAAATTTAAAGGTGCTTTGGTTCTTGGTCAGCCGAATCAAGTATGGATTGATGGCAGTTGTCAACTGAACCAAGCATCGATTGATACAATGTCAACCATACAAAATGCTCATCCTGGGACTTACCTTTTTTTGCTGGTGCATAATGGCGTGTTAGGGATTCGAGGGAGTGGCAGCATTCAAGGGGTGCTCTTTCATTTTAACAGTGGATTTGCCGCTGATACGGCAAATTGGAATGGATTTGATACTGAACTCATCGCGGATCTCAATGCTAATTTTGATGCACCGATAAAAACATTGTACGGCAGCGCTACCACCTTGACGCCAAAGCACGCTACCTACTTACAGTCGGGATCTTTTCAATTTACCGGAGGAATGGCCTTTGATACCCAAGGTCAGATAGCACTATTTTATAACTCGCTACGTTTGCAATATAACAGTGATATTGAAAACAGCTTTTCCTTTTCGGTTCCACCTAGATGGCAAAAAGGTTCATGGAATGATCTCTAAACAGCAAGGATTTAGCCTAATAGAAGTGATGATATCGTTTGTTCTAATTGGTGTTGGGGCACTGGGTTTGGTCAAATTACAAGTGTTGGTTGAGCAAAAGGCGGATTTTGCCGTTCATAGTATCGAAGCACTACATTTGGCCGAACAAAAGTTGGAATGGTTTCGTAGCCGTGGCGCTTCTGCCGCGATTTCTACTCTCACGCCAGCGAATTTTGATAGTGATATTGTCAACGGACAAGATAACTCACATCCCTTTTATACACTCACTTGGTCAGTACCAACGGTCTCTTTATCGGGCTCACTGAAAACCATTTATATTGAGTCCTATTGGCATGATCGTCAGGGAAATAAGCAGTCGGTTGAGCTGAAAACCATGATTTCGCAGTTCAGTGAGTTTGATTAGCGTCTCGATGCTTATACAAAAATGAAATATTTAATTTTGCAAATTGGTTACTGATTTGTAGGAAAAAAGAGCATAAGAATGTGTTTGGATTGTTGTGGTGGAATGCTATTTTTGCAAAATATGTCCCCGTTTTTGTAAAAAACTGTAGAAGCTTGTGCTTTGGTTGAGGCTTTTTTATAGAATAACCGACGATTAATAGGTCGGCTAAATAAATTGATATAGGCCTACAGCAGCAACATCACATATGGAGTTACGAATGAGTAACCAAGTCGTAAAACAAGCACCATTTCCGAAGCCGAGCGGTATGGATCGCTTTTTAAATTTTATTGAACGTGCAGGAAATAAAATTCCTGACCCTGCGATTTTGTTCTTCTGGGCACTGATTATTGTTTGGGTTTCATCGGCACTGTTATCGAATGTGACATTTGATTTGACCAACCCTCGAACGGGTGAAGCACTGCAAGTTAATAACCTACTGACAGGTAAAGCGCTCGCGAGTTTTCTAGCCAATATGGTGACCACATTCACCAGCTTTGCGCCGCTAGGTATCGTGCTGGTTGCCATGCTCGGTGTGGGAGTGGCTGATTCTTCAGGGTTTATCACTACAGGCCTTAAGAAAATGCTAAATTTCACGCCAGCGAAACTACTAACACCGATGCTGATTTTGGTGGCGATAGTGTCGCATACGGCTGCTGATGCTGGTTATGTATTGGTCATTCCTCTGGGTGGGATTATTTTCCATGCGGCAGGGCGTCATCCACTGGCCGGTATTGCAGCCGCATTTGCTGGTGTTTCTGGTGGCTTTTCAGCGAACTTTATCCCTTCTGGTATTGATCCTTTGCTCGCTGGTTTTACACAAACCGCCGCACAAATTTTGGATCCTCAATACATAGTGAACCCGCTGGCGAACATTTTCTTTACGGGTTTATCTTCGGTGATTATCGTCGCGATTGGTTGGTATGTGACTGAGAAAATTATTGAACCTCGTCTAGCGAATATGCCTGTCGATGAGGATGCGGAAATAGCGCCTGATCTAGGAACATTCAGTGCAACGGAATCGAGAGCATTTCGTTTTGCTGGCTGGGCAATGGTGGTAGGTATTGCATTACTAGTAGCGGCTTTGATCCCAGAAAACTCAGCACTGCGTTCGCCTGATGGTGAGCTAACGGCCTTTTCTGCGCCAGTGATGAAGTCGATCGTTCCTTTGATTTTTATCTTGTTTATTATTCCGGGAATTGTGTATGGCCGAGTGGCTGGCACCTTTAAAAACAGTAATGACGTGATAAAAGCGATGTCTGGCACCATGGCTACGATGGGCGCATACATAGTGATGTCGTTCTTCTGCGCTCAGTTCTTATCGGCGTTTGGTCAGTCTAATATTGGTACTATGTTGGCATTGTATGGCGCTGAAGGCCTAAAAGCGATGGACTTACCCGGCCAAGCAACGATTGTGGGGATGATTTTACTTACGGCTAGCGTTAATTTGCTGGTGGGTTCGGCCTCTGCAAAATGGGCATTGATTGGTCCAATTCTGGTACCTATGCTGATGGCGGTAGGGATTTCTCCCGAGCTATCGCAAGCGGCTTACCGCGTAGGTGATTCGGTCTCTAACATTATTTCTCCACTGATGGTCTTCTTCCCATTAGTCGTGGTGTATTGCCAACGTTATGTAAAATCGACGGGCATTGGTACCTTGGCTTCAATGATGATGCCTTTCTCCATTGCGATGCTGATTGGTTGGACGCTGTTCCTGCTCGCTTACTGGGCTTTTGGTATTCCGCTAGGGGTGCAAGCGCCTTACACATACAGCTTGTAGCGTTAACGTTATTTATCGAGTCTGAATTAAAAGCCCGCGAGTGTATCGCGGGCTTTTTCAATCTTATTTGTGCAGATGCTGTGCGTGAAATGCTAAGTGATCAGCAATGAAACTTTGAATGAAAAAATAACTGTGATCATAACCTTTATGCATTCTTAACGAGAGTGGGCTATTGCTCGCTTGTGCAGCGGCGAGTAAGCGTTCAGGCTTAAGCTGTTCGTGTAAAAACGGGTCTTCCTCTCCTTGGTCAACCAAAATGGGTAAGGATGATGAGTGAGTGGTGAGCAATTCAACCGCATCGTATTGTTTCCAATCTTGCAGGTTATTACCAAGGTAGTGGCGAAATGCTTTTTGCCCCCAAGGGCAGTGTATTGGGTTGCTTATCGGGCTAAAGGCTGAAATTGAGCGATAGCGTTGAGGGTTTTTCAATCCGATGGTTAACGCACCATGGCCACCCATACTGTGTCCTGCAATCGCTCGCTGTTGGTTTACGGGAAAATGTTGTTCTATTAAGGCTGGAAGTTCTTGCACAATGTAGCTGTACATTTGGTAGTGCTTATCCCAAGGCGCTTGAGTTGCGTTGAGGTAAAATCCTGCGCCAAGGCCAAAATCATACGCTCCTTGCGGATCGTCAGGAACACCTTCACCTCTTGGGCTGGTATCGGCGGCAACAATCGCGATACCGAGCTTAGCCGCGCTTTGAAATGCGCTAGCTTTTTGCATGAAGTTTTCATCGCTGCATGTTAAGCCGGATAACCAATACAACACCGGAACCGATTGATAGGCCGCTTGAGGTGGAAGATAAATAGCAAAACGCATACTGCACCCTAGTACTTGTGATGAGTGCGTGTACTGTTTATGCCAGCCTTCAAATACTTTGGCTTGGCTAATGTTTTCAATGTGCATAGCAAGTTTCCCCACCCAGCCCTTTAAGAAAAAAGGGCTGGCTATTAAGGCTTATTGGTCAAAATGAATCACAGAACGAATACTTTCGCCTTTATGCATTAAATCAAAGGCTTGGTTTATATCCTCTAAACCCATGGTATGGGTAATAAACTCTTGCAAACCAAATTCGCCTGCCAGATAGCGCTCGACAATGTGTGGCAGTTCCGAGCGGCCTTTTACGCCGCCAAATGCACTACCACGCCATACTCGGCCCGTCACTAATTGGAAAGGGCGAGTTGATATTTCTTGGCCCGCGCCAGCCACACCAATAATGACCGATTCTCCCCAGCCTTTATGGCAGCATTCTAACGCTTGGCGCATTACATTGACGTTACCGATGCACTCAAAAGAAAAATCAACACCGCCATCAGTCATCTCAATAATCACTTCTTGGATTGGTTTAGTCAGAGTTTTCGGGTTCAGGCAGTCCGTTGCACCAAGCTGAGTAGCAAGCTCAAACTTACTCTCATTGATATCAATGCCAATAATACGGCTGGCACCGGCCATTCTTGCGCCAATAATGGCGGAAAGCCCGATGCCGCCTAGGCCAAAGATGGCCACAGTATCACCTTGTTTAACTTTGGCTGTATTGAGCACCGCGCCCATGCCCGTTGTGACACCACAACCGAGCAAGCAGACCTCTTCTAATGGCGCCGCTTTATTGACCTTAGCCAAGGAAATTTCTGGCAACACGGTATACTCAGAAAAGGTGGAGCAACCCATATAATGGAAAATGGGTTGGCCGTCTTTATAGAAACGTGTAGTTCCATCAGGCATTAATCCTTTTCCTTGCGTTTCACGTACTGCTTGGCACAGGTTAGTTTTACCTGATTTACAGAATTTGCATTCACCACACTCTGCGGTGTACAAGGGAATGACATGATCTCCTACCTCGACGCTGGTTACCCCTTCACCAATCCTCTCAACGATACCGCCGCCTTCGTGGCCGAGGATAACCGGAAAAATCCCTTCAGGGTCTTCACCAGATAGCGTAAAGGCATCGGTATGACAAACGCCGCTCGCAATAATACGCACCAACACTTCGCCTTTTTGGGGCAACATAACGTCAACCTCCTCGACTTTTAGTGGTTGATTTGGCCCCCACGCAATCGCCGCGCGAGATTTAATGAATTGATGTGATGACATAAGATTTTCCTTTGCACATTACTTGAAGTTTCAAGTGAGTTGGGGAGAGTGACAGTATATTCCCTTCTTGAAATTTGATAATCGGTCTAAAATAAGAATCACTTTTACTTATCAGTAATAATTAAGATGGCGAGTTGGGAAGGCATTCATGAATTTGTTGCGGTGGCTGAAACTGGAAGTTTTACCGCAGCAGCGTATAAACTATCGACATCAGTAGCGAATGTCAGCCGACGTATTGCGCTATTAGAAGAGCGCTTGGCGGTAAAGTTGTTGCAACGTACCACGCGGCGAGTCTCCCTGACCGAAGCGGGTCAACTCTATTATCATCAGTGTCGGCAATTGGTTGAAGGCTTAGCGCAGGCTGATCTTGCTGTCACGCAGATGCAGCAAACGCCGTCAGGTTTACTGAAAGTGACCGCTCCGGTGACTTATGGTGAGCAGAAAGTCGCGCCTTTGCTGCATGAGTTTTTACAGTTACATCCTCAATTGGAGTTGGAACTGATACTCACTAACCAAAAATTGGATCTGATTGCGGAAGGAATTGATGTCGCCGTACGATTAGGTCAGTTAGATGATTCGAGTTTTATTGGCAAAAAGTTATCCAACCGACAACTGTTTGTCTGCGCTAGCCCTGACTATTTGGTGAAATATGGCACCCCCTATTCATTGTCAGAGTTGGTTCATCACCAATGTTTACAAGGCACTATGAACTATTGGCGATTTAAGGATCAGCAACGCTCTCGTGAAATCGGTGTTAAAGGAAAAATTAAATGCAACAGCGGTGTGGCGTTATTGAATGCCGCGTTGCAAGGGATTGGAATCGTACAATTGCCCGACTATTATGTAGAGCCGTATTTGCTCGCGGGTGAGTTGCAAGAAGTACTACATCAGTACCGAGATGATCGTGAAGGTGTATGGGCCTTATACCCACAAAATCGCCATTTGTCCTCAAAAGTTAGGCTGCTGGTGGATTTTCTGGCAGAACGGCTATCGTCCGCTAACGGCAAAGGCTAGTGAAAGAGAAAATAGGATATATGAATACACAGTTTACCGTTCAAGATCAAAAGTTTATGCGCCGAGCCATCGCGCTTGCCAATCTTGCAGAACAAGCAGGTGAAGTGCCTGTGGGCGCTGTGCTTGTTAAAGATGGCGAAATCATTGCTGAAGGTTGGAATGCCTCTATTGGTCAACATGATGCGACAGCGCACGCTGAAATTCAGGCTCTGCGTCAAGCAGGTCAACAGTTACAAAATTATCGTTTGCTTGATACTACCTTATACGTCACTTTAGAGCCCTGTCCAATGTGCGCAGGCGCACTGCTGCATAGCCGAGTCAAAAGAATTGTCTTTGGCGCTCCAGATCTCAAAGCTGGGGCGGCTGGTACGGTGCTGAATTTATTTGAAAGCCAAGCCTCCTATCATTACGCGACGGTCGATAAAGGATTGTTAGAAGAGGAGTGTCGGGAGCAACTGCAATCTTTTTTTAGACGAAGACGCGCAGAGATACAGGCGGAAAAACAGCGGAATAAGCAACAGAGTGATGGGTTTTAGCAAACATCCACTTTGAGTAGATGTTTGCCGCTGAAGGTTAAGCAGAGATTAATTGCATAAACGCACGGTTACGCCAGATAATTTTCTTTTTATTATTGGATAACATACGCTTACGACGGTTCGCTGCCACCGTTTTATTAAGGTGTTTTGATAGCTTTTTACGTTTAAGCATAAACAACCTCCTACTGCTGAGTTTTGACAATGATCCCTAATGGTTTAGGGTGCCTTATGACAATCTTAATCTGCCTTTATAGTGCAGGATTGTTACCATAATATGAAACTTAGGAAACGATCTTTTTCACGTTTTGATGTATGGGCTGCACACTTGGAAATCAAGTGTGCAATTTTTGTTCAACGCGGAGGATTTAGCTATTGTTATGCTTATTGAGCTACGGGGTCGAGATACTGATTATCCTGCGCCTCATCGGCCGATTCCATAGCTTCTAACGCGGCCTCCTCCTCCTCAATACTGATCACAACCAAATCATCAGTACCTGAACTATTGTCTATCTGCTTTTGTTGATCAACATGGCCAATAATACTTTGATAATAGCGACGAATATTTTCAACGTAGGCCTTGGCTTCGTCACCTCGCGCGTAGCCATATCGAGTCTGGCTGAAGTATTTCTTTTGTCTCAGTTGAGGGAGGCGTTCTTTGACTTCAGTCCATGAATCAGGGTTCGCACCTTGTTGCTTGGTTAAGCGTCTTGCATCCATCATATGCCCATAGCCGACGTTATAGGAAGCGAGAGCAAACCAAATTTTCTCATGTTCTGGGATGGAGTCTGGTATACGCTGTACCATCCGACGCAGGTATTCGACACCACCACGAATCGATTGTTCCGGATCGAGTCGATTGGCGACACCAACACTTCTTGCCGTAGGGAGAGTCAACATCATCATACCGCGGACCCCGGTGGGGGATTTAGCTAATGGATTCCAGTGAGACTCTTGATAAGCTAAGGCGGCAATCAATCGCCAATCAAACTCGTCAGAATATTGTTGGAAAAGAGGGGCCCATTTTGGTAGGCGGACATCGAGTGCTCTAATAAAGGCGCGCGTATCGACATAATCAAACGTGCCCACGTGACCAATATATTTCTCTTCCAAGGCCGCTAATTGACCCGATTGTTTAAGGTTGCCAAAAAACTCAATCATCAAGGCGTATAAGCTTTCATCTTCAGAACGACGCATATACCAAGCGATAGGCTGATCTTCAGTTAATTCAAAAGCGACGGCTAAGTCAGGGTAGATTCGCTGCGACAGCGAGACTTCGACCGAATCAGCCATGGTAAATAGCAGTTCGCCATTCGAAACCTGTTTTAAAAGGTCGTTAACGTCGGCGTTATTATTCACATTGTACTGAAACTCTGGGTAGATCTGTTTAATGTCGCTGAGCGTATTTTCAAAGTGGGATTCATTCACGATAGAAAAAACGCTGTCACCTTCATGCCCAGCAATCAGTTCCGGTTGTTTTTCCAGTAATTGTTTTAAATTTCTTGGACGCCAGTTGCCTTTCTTATAGACGACTTGTTGGCTGACATAGTAATAAGCGGGCCCTGTTCTGAACTCATTCAAGCGTTGATTCGATTGACTTAACCCTGCTGCAACAACGTCGATTTCCCCATTTTTCAGTGCAGGAAAGAGACTAGACAACCGATAAGCGGGTTTCATCTCTAGTTTAACCCCAAGCTGATTGGCAAATTCGCGCGCTAGTTCGTAGTCCAGCCCTGCAGGGCCATCTGGGCCAATGTAGTAGGAGAGTTGATTGTTCAACGTACCCACTCGCAATACGCCACGTTCACGAATATGGTCAAGCTCGCTTTTAGGATCTGAATCGATTTGGCAACCGACTACAAAAAGAGTGAGTAGGAAAATGGACAATGAGCGATGAAGCTGAATCAGATAATACTTTGGCATTTATGAGCGATCTCTTACATCAATTACTGCCTTTATATCAAAGGCGGCCATATTGGCAAAGTTTCAGATCAAAAACGGATGAAAAAGTGTCGGCGACCACGCTAATGTGGCTGTATTTCAAATTTGACAAAAAAAATGACGCAAACGGTTGCTTTTGGTGTTACGTCACAAAAAGAATTCCTTTATAATGCGTTCGAAATCACGAGGTGAAATTGGTATGTATTCAGTTTTCTTTTATTAACTTATTGTATTTTAATGATTTTGAATTCATTCCAATTACACCTCAACCCACTGTATAAGAGACCTAAGCACATGAGAATTTTGCGTGGCTCCCCAGCGCTTTCTGAGTTTCGTGTTAACAAACTCGTTGAACTTTGTCGTGAACAGCAACTGCCTGTATCGGGTATTTACGCGGAGTTCATGCATTTTGCTGATCTCTCTGCGGATTTAGACGCTCAATCCCTTGAAAAATTAGAGAAACTACTCACTTATGGCCCAACGATTCAAGAACATGAGCCACAAGGTCTTCTTTTACTGGTCACTCCTCGCCCTGGAACCATCTCGCCTTGGTCTTCCAAAGCGACGGATATTGCGCATAACTGTGGTTTGAATGAGGTGAAGCGCTTAGAGCGAGGCACGGCTTACTACATCGAATTAGATCGCGAACTTTCTCAACCGCAACTTGTTACGCTTTATTCACTGCTGTACGACCGAATGATGGAAGTCGTGTTTACCGATTTCGAATCAGCAACCTCACTGTTTAAAGTCGCTGAACCTGCTCCCGTAGCGTACGTCGACTTGCTGAATGGCGGCCGCTCAGCGCTTGAAAAAGCAAACGTTACCCTTGGGCTTGCATTGGCTGACGATGAAATTGATTATTTGTTCGAAAGCTTCGTCACTAAGCTTGAGCGTAATCCAACCGATATCGAATTAATGATGTTTGCTCAAGCAAACTCTGAGCATTGTCGCCATAAAATCTTCAATGCCGATTGGACTATTGATGGCGTTAAGCAAGATAAATCGCTGTTTAAGATGATCAAAAACACTTATGAAGTGACTCCTGATCACGTGCTGTCTGCCTATAAAGATAATGCCGCCGTCATGGTGGGTTCAGAAGTTGGGCGTTTTTTCCCTGATCCAGAGACACGCCAATATGGTTATCACCATGAAAAAGCGCATATTTTAATGAAGGTGGAAACACACAACCACCCGACGGCGATTGCTCCTTGGCCGGGCGCTTCAACGGGGTCCGGTGGTGAAATTCGTGACGAAGGTGCAACGGGGATTGGTGGAAAACCTAAAGCCGGGTTAGTCGGTTTTACTACTTCAAACTTGCGTATTCCTAATTTTGTGCAGCCTTGGGAAACGGATTTTGGCAAACCGGGGCGCATTGTCACGGCACTCGATATTATGCTGGAAGGCCCGCTCGGTGGCGCGGCTTTTAACAACGAATTTGGTCGTCCCAACTTGTTAGGTTACTTCCGTACTTACGAAGAGAAAGTTAACTCTCACGCAGGTGAAGAAGTGCGTGGTTATCACAAACCAATCATGATTGCTGGTGGGATGGGGAATATCCGCGACGAGCATGTGCAGAAAAAAGAGATCCCTGTTGGCGCGAGCTTAATTGTGCTTGGTGGTCCGGCAATGAACATTGGCCTTGGTGGGGGTGCCGCTTCTTCTATGGCATCAGGTCAATCTGCGGAAGATCTTGATTTTGCGTCGGTACAGCGTGAAAACCCAGAGATGGAACGCCGCTGCCAAGAGGTGATTGATCGCTGCTGGCAACTCGGTGAGGCGAATCCGATCGCCTTTATCCATGATGTGGGCGCTGGTGGTATCTCAAACGCATTGCCTGAGCTTGTTGATGATGGTGAACGTGGCGGTATTTTCCAACTGCGTGATGTACCTAACGATGAGCCGGGAATGAGCCCGCTTGAAATTTGGTGTAATGAATCACAAGAGCGTTATGTGCTGGCTGTAGCGCCAGAAAACATGGCGCGCTTTGACGCCATTTGCCAACGTGAGCGCGCGCCTTATGCTGTTGTGGGTATTGCCACTGAAGAGCGTGAATTGAAATTGGAAGATTCACATTTCGACAATACGCCAATTGATATGCCGATGGACGTATTGCTTGGCAAAACACCTAAAATGTATCGTGATGTGAAGACGCTGAAAGTTAATAATCCAGCACTTGATCGCCGTGATATCGAATTGAACGAAGCGATTGATCGTATACTGCGTCTCCCTGCGGTTGCAGAAAAAACCTTCCTCATCACCATTGGTGACCGAACCGTCACTGGTTTGGTCGCTCGTGACCAAATGGTTGGTCCGTGGCAAGTGCCAGTAGCAAACTGTGCGGTCACTGCGGCAAGTTATGATACTTACCATGGCGAAGCGATGTCGATGGGTGAGCGCACGCCAGTTGCCTTGCTGGATTTTGGGGCATCGGCACGTTTAGCCGTGGGCGAAGCGATCACCAATATTGCCGCTACCCATATCGGTGATATCAAACACATTAAGTTGTCGGCGAACTGGATGTCACCAGCGGGTCACCCAGGTGAAGATGCTGGTTTGTATGAGGCAGTAAAAGCGGTCGGTGAAGAGCTTTGTCCTGCGCTCGGCCTGACTATCCCAGTGGGTAAAGATTCGATGTCGATGAAGACCAAATGGGATGAGAATGGCGAACAAAAAGAAGTGACCTCTCCGCTATCATTGGTGATCACGGCATTTGCTCGTGTTGAAGATGTACGTAACACCATTACGCCTCAATTAAGAACCGATAAGGGCGAAACCTCACTGGTTTTGATTGATTTAGGTAATGGTAAGAATCGCTTGGGCGCAACGGCGTTAGCACAAGTCTACAAACAGTTGGGTGATAAACCCGCAGACGTAGATAATGCGGCGCAGCTTAAAGCCTTCTATGAAGCGATCCAAACCTTGGTCGCGAATCAGCAGATTATTGCCTATCACGATAAAGGTGACGGTGGTTTATTCGTTACTCTAGCTGAAATGGCCTTTGCGGGTCATTGTGGCGTGAAAGCCGATATCGCCGCGCTAGGTGATGATGCGTTGGCCGCGTTATTTAATGAAGAGCTGGGCGCAGTCATTCAAGTTCGTCACCACGATTTAGAGACGGTGATCTCGACGCTAACGGCGCATGGTTTACAAGCGTGTTCACACGTTATCGGTCGTGTTGATGCTTCTGATGAGCTAGCCATTACTGCCGGTGAACAACCTATTGTTGTGCGTAACCGCACCGAACTTCGCACCATTTGGGCTGAAACCACGCATAAGATGCAAGCGCTGCGCGATAACCCGCAGTGCGCGGACCAAGAGTTTGCAGCAAAACAAGATAACAGTGATAAAGGTCTTAACGTCAGTTTGAGCTTTGACGTGCAACAGGATGTTGCGGCACCGTATATTGCTAAAGGCGTGAAGCCAAAAATGGCTATTTTGCGCGAGCAAGGGGTTAACTCACACGTTGAAATGGCGGCAGCGTTTGATCGCGCAGGCTTTGAAACAACCGATATACACATGAGCGACATCTTAACGGGTCAAGCGGTGCTTGAAGAGTACCAAGGCCTCGTCGCATGTGGTGGGTTCTCTTATGGTGACGTATTGGGCGCGGGCGAAGGCTGGGCGAAATCAGTGCTGTTTAATGTACAAGCTCGTGAACAGTTCCAAAGTTTCTTCCAACGTGAAGATACTTTCTCGCTAGGAGTGTGTAACGGCTGTCAAATGCTGTCGAATTTGAAAGAGTTAATCCCCGGCGCTGATTTATGGCCGCGTTTTGTGCGCAATGAATCAGAGCGTTTTGAAGCGCGCTTTAGCTTAGTGGAAGTGCAGCAATCTGATTCACTGTTTTTTAATGAGATGGCTGGCTCGCGCATGCCGATTGCGGTTTCGCATGGCGAAGGGCGCGTTGAAGTACGTGATATGGCACATTTAGCGGCGATTGAACAATCAGGCACTGTTGCGCTACGTTTTGTGGATAACAACGGCCATGCCACGCAGCAATATCCGAACAACCCAAATGGTTCACCAAATGCCATTACAGGCTTAACGACTCAAGATGGCCGTGTGACGATCATGATGCCGCACCCAGAGCGCGTGTTCCGCACGGTAGCGAACTCTTGGCATCCTGATTCTTGGGGTGAAAATAGCCCATGGATGCGTATGTTCCAAAATGCACGTAAGAACTTAAGGTAACTCACCTTGTCGCCAGTGAGAGAAACGACTTAGTCTTGTTATTCCAGCCGCTGCAACTCAGCGGCTTTTTTGTTTACTTTGAGGATGAATTTTTTGTAAAAAAGGCAGAAAAAAATTGTGATTTGTGCTCTAATGCCGCGCTTACCAAGGGATGGTGTTCAACATCCGCCGCCATATAATATAATGGCGCGCGACAAACGTTGATGAGTAATCCCTTATTATTCCCTTAGGAAAACGAAAATGTCAGAAAGTAAAAAATTTACCATCAAAGTGACTGAAAAGCGCAATGGTTGGGCGGCGGAAATCGTACGTCAAGTGACCTCTCGCAGAAGTGTTGTTTCAAAGCGCGAAATGGGTTTTGAAAGCGAAGCACAAGCACAAGCTTGGGCGGAAAAAGAGCTCAGTGGCTTTATTGAGAACCAAGCGAAACGCAATGAGCGTAAGGCTCTGGCAAGAAAAGAGAAAAAAGCTTAGTACAAAAAACTGAGTACCGTGCTTTAAGAACTGTTATTTGAACGAAAACCCGCTTTAAATTAGCGGGTTTTTTATGCATTAACGAAATTGACCGATTTGCGGTAAAAACTCAAAGCCTGCACTGGCTAAGCGAGCCTCTAATGCCGCCCGATCGATATCAAAGTCATCCGCCAGCTTATCAAGATCGCCATTAAAATCATCACGTAGCTTCATATTGATGATGCTCATCAGCATGATTGGATCCATTGTGGCAAAATTGGCTAAATTCATCACTTATCCTCGAAATCAGAAATCAGCAAGTTAGCTGCCGCAAAGGCTGCTTGCTCTCGAACCGCTTTTGGCAGCGATTCGTCTGCTGCGACATCATTCAAGGTTTTGATGGCGCAGGAGATTGCTTGAGGAATATAAGCTTGATCACCACTGCCTATCTGCGCATAAAGCTCGCGCACTAATTCACAACAACCGTAAACTTGCATAGATTAAATCCTAACTAATGATAATGGCTCTCAATATACACATTACGTTTGGCAAAGACAAAATCAGAACTTGCGTTTGCGCAAGCTCTGATTGCATGTGATGAAACTTTAAGCGTTCACTTGCTGCTCTAGCGCCATGACCAGATCGTCGGCTAGCTGTAGTTGCTTAGCGAGCTCGTTCAGATACGCTTTTTCCATGAAATTTTGTTCATCGGCGATAAGTAAAGAGGCCAGATAAAGCTCACTCGCTTGTGCGGGCGTTGTGGCTAACTGTGCAATAGCCGCGGGATCGAGCGGTTTATGCAGCTCATTTTTTACCAGCTGCTGCAATTGGTTATCTGCGCCCATTTCAGAGATGGCTTGCTCAATTTTCGTCATTTCTTGTTCATCCACATGGCCATCAGCTTTTGCGGCGGCAATCATCGCTTTTAGGATCAGCGTGCTGTGGCTAGCATCATTAGGGTCAAAGCTAGACTGCGGTTGAGTGGTCGTTTGTTTTGCTTGCCAGTCATTATACGCTTTATAGGCTAGTGCGCCGAGCGCCGCTGCTCCACCAATCCCTATCACTTTAGTGCCTATTTTTTTTGCTTTCTTCGAGCCCATCAATAAACCGATTAGGCCGCCACCGAGTGCACCAGCTCCTAAGGTTTTGAGTTTACTTGAATCTTGTGTGATAGCGCCGAGTTGGCTTGAACCTTGTTTTACGATGTCTGAATTCAATGCTTGGTTAAGCAAACTTTTTAGATCCATAGGTCACCTCCATTAATAATGGATTAAAGAATAGATCACCGTAGATGAATCGAAGATTAATATGCTTGAAAAAGCTTGTGTGGCTGGTGACAAAATAAAAAAGGTTGCCATTTAGGCAACCTTTTCAATAGCACACTTTATTAGGCGATTTGAGCATTAATAAAGGAGACTATTTCATTCATAGCAACGGCCGACTTCTCACCACTGCGGCGATGTTTATATTCGAAGTTGCCCTCATCCATACTGCGATCGCCAATAATGATGGTATGTGGCACACCGATCAGTTCCATATCTGAGAACATTACGCCCGGGCGCTCTTTACGATCATCAAATAGCACTTCAATACCAGCTGCGGTCAGTTCCGTATACAGTTTTTCAGCAGCTTGTTGGACGCGCTCTGATTTGTGCATGTTCATGGGGACAATCGCCACTTGGAAAGGCGCGATCGCGTCAGGCCAGATGATGCCGTATTTATCGTTGTTTTGCTCGATGGCTGATGCCACAACGCGTGATACACCAATACCGTAACAACCCATCTCTAAAATGGTGTTTTTACCATTGGAATCAAGAACGCCACAGTTCATTTTCTCAGAGTAGTTGGTACCCAATTGGAAAATATGACCCACTTCGATACCGCGTTTGAGCATTAGTGTCCCTTTGCCACATGGGCTTGGGTCGCCTTCAACGACGTTACGGAGATCTTCCACTTTCGCTAGCTCAACGTCACGGCCCCAGTTGATGCCAAAGTAGTGTTTGCCATCGATGTTGGCTCCTGCGCCAAAATCGCTCATGACGGCTACGCTGTGATCAACGATAAACGGCAATTCAAGACCAACAGGGCCAAGAGAGCCAGGGCCTGCGCCAATCAGTGCGCGAATCTCTTCTTCGCTAGCCATTTCTAGCGGAGCGGCAACTTCAGCGAGTTTCTCGGCTTTGATTTCATTGAGTTCATGATCACCACGGATAATCAGTGCCACGATAGAGGCATCGATCTCATCAGATGCTTTTACAAACAGTGTTTTAACTGTTTTCTCAATCGGTAGGCTATGCTGCTCAACCAATTCAGCGATGGTTTTGGCGTTTGGCGTATCAACCTGCGTCATCTCTTGAGTTGGCGCGGCACGCTCAACGACTGGCGCAATAGCTTCCGCTTTTTCGATGTTGGCGGCGTAATCCGATTCAGTTGAGAAGGCGATAATGTCTTCACCACTTTCAGCCAATACATGGAACTCATGCGAGCCGTTACCACCGATAGCGCCGGTGTCGGCTAATACTGGGCGGTAATCAAGCCCCATGCGATCGAAGGCTTTACAGTAAGCTTCGTGCATCGCTTGGTAAGATTTCTCTAAGCCTGCTTTATCAATATCAAAGCTATAGGCATCCATCATGCAGAATTCACGAGCACGCATCACACCAAAACGAGGACGTCTCTCATCACGGAATTTGGTTTGAATCTGGTACAGGTTCAGCGGCAATTGCTTGTAAGAGCTGACTTCGTTGCGTACCAAGCTGGTGATCACTTCTTCTGCTGTTGGACTAAGCACAAACGGACGAGTATGGCGGTCAGTAAAGCGAAGTAGCTCAGGGCCCATTTTCTCAGAGCGGCCTGTCTCTTCCCACAGTTCAAACGGTTGCACAACGGGCATCAAGGTTTCGATTGCACCGGCATTGTCGATCTCTTGACGAACGATGTTTTCGACTTTACGCAGCACACGTAGACCAGTAGGCAGCCAGGTATAAAGACCTGAAGCCAGCTTACGGATCATACCTGCACGTAACATGAGCTGATGGCTCACGACTTCTGCGTCGTTTGGAGTCTCCTTCAAAGTAGAAAGAAGATATTTACTGGTACGCATTCTATGGTATCCGTTTCATGATAGTTAAAAGCGCTCTCCAATGAGAGGCTAGAATTAAGCCGCTAATAATATCAGCCAATCGGCTTTGTCAAAAGCGTTCTATTGCGGTTACTGAGACTAAGTTGTTTGCGATAGTGAATTTTACGTTCAGATCGAACAGATTTACCGCATATTCTTTATGATCGATTTTGTGTTTCTTATAGGCTGGGCGAGGGTCTTGAGCCAGCACTTGCTCTATGACGGCTTTAACCATGTCGTGATCTGCACGCGCATTCAGTGCTGTTAACGCCGCTTGGCTAAAGGTCACTGCGATCTTGTCGGGCTCGCTCTCGGCATAGCCACCGCTGGCTGTGGCTATCGAATCGGAATAGGGAATATAGGGTTTGATGTCAATGATCGGTGTGTTATCGACTAAATCTACGCTGCCTAGTTCCAAATAAACCTGATCACCTTGCTGAGTGACGCCTTTCAATTCAACGGCAGACATACCGATGCCGTTAGGTCGAAACGTAGCCCGTGAAGCAAATACGCCGATCCGCTCATTTCCGCCTAAGCGCGGTGGGCGCACGGTCGGTTTCCAACCAGCATCGAGGTTTTGGTCAAACAGAAAAAGTAACCAGACATGGCTAAATTGTTCGATACCTCGCACCGACTCTAAGCAATTAGCGTGACCGATGAGCTTGATTCTCGCGCTTGCGCTCGCCACTAAGCGAGGTTGGCGAGGAACGGCAAATTTTTCTTTATAAGGCGTTTCAATAGTGCCAATCGGAGCAATGGTGTGCATATCCGTATCCGTCTTTTTTCACGTTGGTTGAGAAAAATATCACATTTAAGCTTGCTTTTCTTCTTGGTAATGATTATTAATTGGCATGTTATAACATAACAATTTAAGTGAGGGGAAATTGATGAAAGACGGAATTCATCCGCCATACCAAAAAGTGGTTTTCCACGACACCAGTGTGGATAAGTATTTTATTGTGGGTTCAACGCTAAAAACTGATCGGACAATCGAGTGGGAAGATGGCAACACCTATCCTTATTTCACCTTAGATGTGTCGTCTGAATCGCATCCGTATTACACCGGTAAGCAGCGAGTTGTTCAAAAAGAAGGACGAGTGGCGAATTTCAATCGTCGCTTTGCTCAGTTTGGTAAGGAGTAAACTATGAAAGTATTAAGTTCATTAAAAAGCGCAAAATCACGTCATCCAGATTGTCAAATCGTCAAAAGACGCGGTCGTTTATATGTAATTTGTAAAACCAATCCAAGATTTAAGGCGGTTCAGCGCTAATGAAGAGAAACGGTTGGACAGGCTAGTGATTGTCCAACCGTCAAAACGTGGTTATTTGTTCGCTTTAGCCAAAATGCGATCCAAATGGTTGGCAAATTCGCGCCGTTCTGTTTGAGAAAGCGCACTTGGTCCGCCAGTTTGGATACCGCTTGATCGCATTGTGTCCATAAAATCTCGAATATTGAGGCGTGCCTTGATGGTCTCTTTGGTATACAGCTCACCACGAGAATTGAGCGCCAAGCCACCTTTGGTTATCACTTCATCGGCCAGCGGAATATCGGAAGTAATTACCAAATCGCCCACTTCTACCCGTTTGACGATTTCGTTATCGGCAACATCAAAACCACTGGGGACTTGCAGTGAACGAATGTTAGATCGTTGCGGAATCGGAACGACATGATTGGCCACAAAAGTACATTCAACGCCCGTCCTTTCGGCTGCGCGGACAATGGTTTCACGAATTACTTTCGGACATGCATCGGCGTCCACCCAAATTTTCATCATTCAATTACTTCTCGGTTAGTTGTGCCTCTAGGGCTGCTACTCGGGCTGACAAAGCGGCTAGTTGCGTTTCAAGTTCGGCTACTTTGTTCGCGCTATTTTCCGTACTAACGCTCACTTCTACTTTGGGAACTCGGTGTGCATTTTTCCAACTTTTGATGGTTGCAATCAAGGCTGGCATTGGCACTGAGGTGCTAAGACGTGACTTTACTAAGGCCACACTCGGTTCCTTTCCCTGTTGTTGTAAGAGAGTCAAGATGCTTTCTAGTTCTTGAGTGACATCTTTTGTGAGCATAGGTTGTCCTTTTTGTGAGTTGCTGTGATCTTACCTTTTATTTACCAAGAGCAAAAGTGGCGAAGTGTTGTAAGAGATCTCGCACATTGTTTGTAAGAAATCACAGTGTTTAACGCAGTGTTTGGTGGTGATTTTTTTATAACTATTTGTTTTTAATTAATATATCTATTTCTTTAGGTTGTTTTTTTAAAAATGATATTTTTAGGTGATTGTTTCTTAA